>CAYFLE010000014.1:16192-16581 GCA_964343645.1 uncultured Chitinophaga sp.
TTGGAGAACGTACCGCTGAGCAAATTAAAATTCAAGTGGGTGCTGCCATGAAAGACATTGATAATCCACCCGATGATTTCCCCGTAAATGGTCGTGACTTGGTGACAGGTATCCCCAAGCAAATCATGGTAAGTTATCAGGAGATTGCTGAAGCGCTAGACAAGAGCGTTTTCAAAATTGAAGAAGCCATTTTGAAAGCACTAGAGCAAACACCACCTGAATTAGCTGCTGATATTTATCGTCGTGGATTGTATATCACAGGGGGTGGCGCATTATTGCGTGGACTGGATCGTCGACTAAGCGCAAAAATCAAATTACCTGTGCATGTAGCCGATGACCCACTGAAGAGTGTGGTACGTGGTACGGGTATTGCATTAAAAAATTATGAT
>CAYFLE010000015.1:0-15903 GCA_964343645.1 uncultured Chitinophaga sp.
ATAATAAACCGATATAGGCGCCCCCTAAATCGCCACTCACACAAAGTAAATCCCCTTTTTGTGCGGTGCTTCTTTTAACATATTTATCGGGAGCCACTTCTCCAATAGCGGTGATAGAAATAATGAGCCCCTTTTGCGACGAAGTAGTATCTCCGCCTACTAGGTCCACTCCGTATTTTTCACAGGCTGCATAAATGCCTTCATAGAGTTCGTCTACCGCTTCCAAGCTAAAGCGACTGCTGATCCCCAAACTGATAACCACTTGCGTTGGGGTGGCATTCATGGCATAGATGTCGCTAAGGTTGACAATAACTGATTTATAGCCCAAATGTTTTAAAGGTGTATACATCAAATCAAAATGTACACCTTCTACCAAAAGATCAGTAGTGACCACCGTCTGTTTTCCAAAATGATCAATCACGGCCGCATCATCTCCCACGCCCAATACCGAAGAAGCATTTTGCAATTCAATATTTTTTGTCAGGTGATCGATTAAACCAAATTCACCTAGATCGCTAATTTCTGTTCGTTCGTTAGACATACCTATACTTTTTATAATTCTTTACGTGCATTAATCACCTCTAACATCTCATGATGAATATGACTATTGGTGGCTAAAACTTTATGTTGATAAATAGAAAAAGGATCTCCTTTGAAATCAGTTACTCTTCCTCCCGCTTCTTCTACTATTAAATAGCCTGCTGCACTGTCCCAGGGTTCTAGCTTTTGCTCAAAGAATCCATCAAATCGTCCGCAGGCTACCCAGCAAAGATCAATGGCCGCAGAACCTAATCGGCGAACAGGAACCCCTTTGCGCACAAATCGTTCAAATACTTCCAACGGACCATTGGGTTCATTGATATAGGTGTAGGGAAAGCCAGTGACCAAACAGGCATTGAGTGTTTTTGTTTTTTCACTCACGCGAATCGGTTTATCATTTAACGTAGCGCCTTTCCCTTTTTCGGCAAAGAAAAATTCGTTGAGATGCGGATTATACACTGCAGCCATAACAATCGTTCCCTGGTGTTCCACCCCAATGGAAACACAGTTCAAGGGAATGCCTTGTGCAAAATTGACCGTGCCGTCAATGGGGTCAATCACCCATTTGAATTCGGAGTTTTGAGTTAGTGCACCGCTTTCTTCCGCCAAAATTTGATGCGTGGGAAATTGTTTTTTTATCACCGCTAAAATTGCTTTTTCCGATGCATGGTCCGCTTCTGTAACCAGATTGTTGACCCCTTCTTTATTGGAAATTGTAAAGGACTGTTGAAAAAAGCGCATGATCTCTGCGGCGCCAGCTCGGGTGGCCTCTATTAATGTTGAACGAAGCATGTGCGAAGATAACCCCTCCCTTGCTCAATTGCGTATATTCGCAAAACAATTGAATCCGTGTAATGGCGTCTATCATTGAAATAAAGATTCCCAAGGCCTTAGCCTCCATACTTCAAATTCCCATCAATGATAATCGTCGACAACAGCTCCGGGTGTTAAAGAAGTTGTTGAAAAAGGCGCGCTTTACTTCTTTTGGCCAGCGCTACCATTTTGATCAAGCCTTATTAAGCAAACATCCTGGGAAAAAATTTCAGGAACTCGTTCCAATTCATGATTATAATAAAATTTATAACGAATGGTGGAAGCAAACGCTGGATGGTACACCGGATGTAACCTGGCCGGGCAAAATCAAATATTATGCGTTGAGCTCCGGCACTTCCGAAGCAGCGAGTAAATACATTCCAGTTACGAATGATTTGTTGCGAAGCAACATGATTAATTACTTGCGTCAGCTATTGAGTTTGGTTCGTTACGAACAAGCGAACATGCGGGCGATGACTAAAGGATTTTTAATGTTGGGCGGTGCGACAGATTTAAAAAAAGGGAAAGCGGGTTGGTATGCTGGTGACTTGAGTGGAATATTAGCTAAGCGAAGACCTTTTTGGTTTCAAACATTTTATAAACCTGGTGGACGTATTGCGGCGATTAGCGATTGGAATCAAAAATTGCAGGAAATAGTAGAGCAGGCGCCAAATTGGGATATCGGTTACTTAGTAGGCGTACCGGCTTGGTGTCAAATGTTGATGGAGATGGTGATTGAACGATACCAACTCCATCACATTCATGAGATTTGGCCCAATCTGAGTTTTTTTGTGCATGGCGGCGTTGCCTTTGAGCCTTACAAAAAAGGATTTGAAAAATTATTGGGGAAGCCCATTGTCTATGTAGAAAATTATTTGTCTAGCGAAGGATTTATTGGTTATAAAACTCATGAACATGCTACGGGCATGCAATTGATATTAAACAATAATATCTTTTTTGAATTTATCCCCTTTGATGAATCCAATTTTGATGCAGACGGAAATCCTCTACCTGGTGCTACCGCTAAAATGATTCATGAAGTAGAAGAAGGAAAAGAGTATGCATTACTCATGAGCACCAATGCCGGCACTTGGCGGTATTTGATTGGCGACACCATTCGGTTTACAGATGTTGAACGCTCAGAAATAGTCATCACCGGTCGTATCAAACACTTTTTAAGTTTAACGGGCGAACACTTGAGCGTGGATAATATGAATAAAGCGATTGAGCTAGTGAGTAATGAATTTAATATCAGTATTCCAGAATATACAGTAGTAGGTTTTCCTTATCAGAATTTTTTTGCCCATCGGTGGTATATTGCTACCAATGATAAAGTGGATGCGGAGTTAATTCGACGTCGAATTGATGAGCAGTTGCGAGATTTAAATGATGATTATGCTACCGAACGGGATAGTGCGTTAAAAGAAGTTTTTTTAGAAGTGCTCCCGGAAGAAAAATTTCTTCGCTTTATGGAGTTAAAAGGTAAACTAGGCAGTCAACATAAATTTCCTCGCGTGATGAAGGGAACAATGTTAGCCGATTGGGAAACTTTTTTACAAACAGGTCAACTTTGACAACTACCTCCTCTACTCCTTCCACATTTTGGAAAAGCCTCAAGCGAGTGCTATTCTATCTTTTTATTTTTCAATTCGGTTATATCATTTTGTTGCGCTGGGTAGATCCGCCAATCACCGTTACACAAGTAGTCAATTGGGTGACTGGCGACGGATTTCACCGTGATTACGTAAGGGCCGATCAGATTTCTCCGTATATGCGATTGGCGGTGATTGCGTCAGAGGATCAATTATTTCCTGTTCACTATGGTTTTGATTGGAAGCGAATCAAAGAAGCCATGGCGTATAATAAAAGAAAACCTCAAAAATTAAGAGGGGGCAGTACCATTAGTCAGCAGACCGCCAAGAATGTTTTTTTATGGCAAGGAAGAAGTTGGTTTCGAAAAGGTCTTGAAGTGTATTTCACTTTTATGATTGAACTAGTATGGGGTAAAAAAAGAATTTTGGAAGTGTATCTGAATGTGATTGAAATGGGCCAAGGAATATATGGAACAGAAGCAGCCGCTAACATGTACTTTAATAAATCTGCGCGCGCGCTCAGTCGCCGGGAATCGGCATTGATTGCGGCTTGTCTGCCTAATCCTATACGTTATAAAGTGAAGTCAGGATCTCGCTATATGCAATCACGTGCTAGCATCATTCAACGACAAATGATGAATTTACAATCAGATCCTGCGGTAAAAAAACTTATTGAGAATCGATAGCAAAGGAAGATTCTAAAATTCCATTCACTATTTGAATAGCTCCTCGCACACGATCTTGATTTTTCCCTTTGATAATTGTCCAGGGAACGGCTTGTTGTTCGAGATAGTTTTTATAAATCAAAAAAAGACGTTCTCTTGTTTCTAAATCAGGATATTCTCGTAGTTCATCTTTTTCCCATTCTAAATCTGGCTGACACAATAAATAATGATCGTATTTTCTTTTCGCTAACTGTTCATCGATAAAGGAGTGGCATTGATTAAAAACAAATTCTGACCACACTTTCATCACGATCATATTCGTATCAATAAAATAAGGGATATCATAGTCTTGCTCTAATAAAGGGGCCGCTCTTTTTTCTAGTACTTCTTCCCAATACTCTTCTCCGGCAATTTGGCCTTTAGCAATCGTGAGTAAATCAGAAAAACTATAATCTTTCCCGTTCGTGAGCAGGTATTCCCTGGCATACTCTGGACACCAAAGGGTTTCAAAATGTTCTGCCAATTGACGGCACAACGTACTTTTCCCTGTACTCTCTGGCCCTATGACAACAATTTTTTTAAGCATGTATCAATTTTGCTTTTTGTTTCCAACCCTGCAATCCACCAAAGGCAATTAGCAGCAAAATAAAATAATAGACGGCAGTTAGCGGTAAACCTTTCACAAAATAAAGTGGCATAGAAGCCATATTTGTGAGAATCCACCAATACCAACTTTCTACTTTCTTTTTTGTCATTAACCACATACCCGTAAACGCAGCAGCAGAGGCCAATGCATCCGCCCAAGGAATGGCTTCTTTGAAAAATAATTCTTTCAACTGTGTCAATGCGCCAAATAGTAGTATATAACAACAAACAAAAAAGAGCAATTGTTCAATCCACTCTCTTCGAACACTATACGTGATCTGTACTAGTTTAATCTGTTTTTCATTGGCCCTACTCCAATTATACCAACCGTATACACTCATCGCTGTATAATAAAAGTTGACCGCTCCTTCGCCTGGTAAATGGTAAATAAAACTGATCCAGGTATAAATGATTGTATTGATTAAGCCAACTGGATAAACCCAGATACTTTCCGCTTTACTAAACCAAACGCTGGCAATTCCTGCAATAACTGCAAGCCACTCCAGCCAACTCGTAGTTTGGAGTGATTGATAAAATAATTGAAAAGCGTCGTTGCTCATTCTGATTCTGCGATCACTTCTTTCACCTCTGGAATCATTCTTTTCATCATGCCTTCGATTCCTGCTTTGAGGGTGATCATGGATGAAGGACAGCCGCTGCAACTTCCTTGCATAGCGAGACTAACCGTTCCTGATTCGTAACTTTTAAATTGAATAGCACCTCCGTCCATTTCAACGGCAGGGCGAACATAGTTGTCGAGTAATTCTTTGATTCTTTTTACTACATCATCATCGTCGGCAGCCACCTCATTCGTAACAGTTTGTTTTTGAGCGGCTAGTTCTTCTTCGTTCACTACGGGTTTTCCTTCTTCCAAATAATCTTTCAAAAATTGACGAACAGAAGGAATCACATCATTCCAATCCGTTTCTTGTGTTTTGGTGAGCGTCACAAAATTGCTTGCAATGAAAACAGCTTTGATAAAAGGGAATCCAAATAATTCGGTGGCTAATGGGGAAGGATTAGCGCTTGCTACATCGGGGAAGTCAACGCTTTTGCCTGGGTACAATAGTTTATTGGCCACAAACTTCATTGTTTCGGGGTTGGGCGTCATTTCTGTGTAGATGCTCACAATCGGGTTGCCAGTCTTGATCATAGGTCCATTAATTATTCTGCAAAAATAACAAGTACTGAGAAGCTTTGTTTACGAAGCCCGGAATCTGCTAAGTGACTGGTAGTCATAAAAAAAGGGGTTCCAAGAACCCCTTTTAACAAGCTTTTGCGCTATTATTTTGTTTTTGACTTCAGCGAGTAACGTAGCATCAGCTCATGCGCGTTGGCGCCCGCGTCAAATACGCTTAGCGGTGTTTTATAAATATCAAAGCTATACCCGATACTAAATGCATTTTTTACGTGAACACCTGCTGATAAAATAAAGCTTTGTTTGGCTCTTACCGCTACACCCCACCAGAAAGACTGTTTGTGTTCTACACGAATACCCCCTTGAAAATCAGTAGGGGCATTAGGTAAATAAATCACACAAAAACTAGGAGTAATAGTGGTTTGCTCATCCACATTCCATTTATACGAACCATGCAAATAATAGTGGCGATACAAACGAGCTTCTTCTGCTGGCGTCAATGTTCCTTTATAAAAATTCAGTTTTGACTGAATCAACTGAGAAACAGAAAGGCCTACTTGAAAACGCTTGGCAGTATAAGCTACACCAGCGCCTGCATCAAACTTGAAGCTATTATCTCCCCCTGCTATTGCTGGGTCTGCACCCAATGTTTGGGTCAACTTGGCTCTATCAATGGCATACTGTAATCCACGGGCTTCAATCCCTGCAGAAAATCGAGCGCCATTATTTAATGGGATGTGTTTTGAAAAAGCAAGCGTAACGCCCGTTCTGGAAGTGGGTCCGGTTTTATCACTATACAGGTAACCACCCACTCCAATTTTTTGTTCCGGTAAATCGAAAGAACCAAAAACAGTAGCAGTGCGAGGTGCTCCACTAAAGCTACTCCATTGTGTGCGGTATACGGCCCCTACTAAAGCAGGTGCATAGGTGCCTGCTGTTGCAGGATTATGGAAAAGTCCCTGTAGTTCATAAAGAGACGAAGTGTTTAACTGCTGAGCAGAAAGATGACCAACAGATAAAGCAAGTATGGCTATGGTTATAATACGTTTCATAATCTTTAATTAGGTTGGTTTAACGGATAATGGTTAAATCTCCTCTCATCACAATGGATTCACCATTGATCAAACGATAGTCGATCACATAATAGTAAGTACCATCTGGAACAGGTTTTCCATTGTAAGTACCATCCCAATTATTCGTGTAGTTATCACTCTTGTAGACCACGTTTCCGTATCTATTAAATACGTTTACATATACACGACCTACGCAAGTACCACCAAATGCAGTGACTAACCACAAATCATTAGTGCCATCTTTATTTGGCGTAAATGCATCCAATGGTTTGATACAATAAGGAAGTACGGTTACCACTGCATTATCTGTAGACGTACAGCCATTTGATGCTGTTACAGATAGTGTGTAGGTTGTAGTTGTGTTTGGTTTTGCCAGCGGTTTAAAGCTGTTAGCTCCTACCAATGTAGAACTAGGCGTCCATGCAATAGTAGCAAGGTTAGTAGTAGAAGAACTTCCTGCGAGATAAACTGGATAGCCGTCAACCATGATCAAATCAGGTCCTGCATTTACATTGGGGCTTACTAATGTTCCCACTACAACAGATTGTGTAGTAGTGCCACAAAATGCATCTTGTACAGTTAATGTATAAGTTCCAGATGCTAAATTGGTAAATGCATTGGTAGTCTGTACTGGACGACCATTAATCGCGTAGGTGTAGCTACCGATACCTCCACTAGCAGTGACAGTAATACTTCCGGTAGATTGATTACTACATGATGGAAGAACTGCTACATTCGTGATATTCACATTTGTCTTTGTCGTGTCTCCATATTCCATAATAGGAGCACCACTCTGATTAGGTCCAACAACAAATAACTTTCTGTTTTCCATCGGTGTTCCTGCAGGTACAGATCGTTGTGGGAAAACAGCTATTTCAAATAAAGAACCGGTTGGGGCTAGTTCAGGCGTCCATGTTTGTCCACCATTTGTTGTTTTGCATAGGAAACCGCCGGGTCTTACCACATAACCATTATTTACATCGTGCATACGTACACCGTTAAAGTTTCCGATACCTAGTGCTTGTAAGTTTCCACTGATATCTGACCAGGTCTGTCCCCCATCTGTTGTTTTGAAAACAACTTGTCGAGGATATCCATTACCCGTAACAAATACTGTGTTAGCATCTAGTGCTTGTAGATCGGTATAAGTAATTTGTGGTGTTACACCAGGAGTAGGCAAAGGTAATTTTGCCCAAGTAGCTCCACCGTCTGTGGTTTTCCAAATGGTATCGCGAGTACCCGACATATACCCAATGAGATTAGTGGGGAATTCAATATCATTAAATCCTTGTGCAAGGGTTCCCATAGTGAATGGTGCAGAAATAGTAGTCCAACTAGTGCCACCATTAATTGACCTAAATACTTTAGGTCTACGTGAGGCAGTGGCCACAGTGAAAGCAGCAGTACCACAAGCCCAGATGGTATCTCCTCTTACTGCCACATCATTCATTTGAACTTCAAAATCAGTTAGAATGGGATCCAATGTAACACCCCGATCAGGCGATGAGTAGAGGATTCCATTGCTTACTGCGTAATAAGATTTTGCAGTGGTGGGGAAAGCTACGCTGTTAATAGCATAGTTACTTGCTGCAAAATCAGCTCTAGGATTACTAGCCCATGTTTTTCCTCCATCACTGGTCGTATTAATATTGGCTCCACCTGCAGCAATCGCATTATTACAGTTTGCGAATTCCATTTTTGAGAAGCTAGCCCCAGCAGGAGTTGTTATATAGCTGCTGCGTAGTGCAGAGCCTGGGATAGAATCTGAATGCACTCCATTTACACCCATAAACAAAAAGTTGCCGCTGGGAGAAATATCCATGGTACAAATACTAAACTCACTATAATTTCTTCCGGTGGGCAAATTTCTTTCTTCTTTCCAAGTTCTTCCCGTATCAACAGAAGTAAACATTTTATTGATAGGATCAAAAGTGGCAGAGAATGAAGTGGCGTATAGTTTCCCACTAGCTGCTCTGCGAATATTATAGGGATTGGTTGCATTCAGCACTTGTACTGCAGGAATCGGTGGTCCCGCTTGTGGTCCTTGTGTGGGCGGGAATGGGAAATTCATGATTTGGTAACGTCCTCTTTCCTGCTGATTAGTGGCCATATTAGTAGTAAGGTCATTAGCCCCAGTATGAATTCTTACCACTGTATTATTGTTGAATGACATAATCACAATCAATGAATCATTGATGATGTTCATGGCTTTGTAAGACTGAGTCACCGGCGTAACATTACTGCCGTACTGTGTATTACATGTAATCGTGTTGGTATTGATACCTGAGTAGCCTAATCTTTCTTTACTTAATGAATAATCAGTAAGGGTTCCATTTGAGAATTTCCAAACAAGTGCTGCGTGATGTGCACCTGTAGTAGAAAAAGAGGTTAGTGTTGCACAGGCTGCACTTACACCATATCCAATTTTTTCATAGGTGCCCAAACCACTTCCAATGATATAGCCGTTAGTTGGGCTGCTAAATTCGATTCGTAAAATTTCTTTTCCTTTTGCGGTAACATCCCAAATCAATGGCGGACGAGCAGGGTTGTTAATGAAACCAACACGTGTTTTTCCGCCAATGGGGGCATCTAAGGAGTCCCAACTTGTACCTCCATTAGTGGTGCGATATAATTTAGGAATAGAGTCTAATGTATTCCACTGTCCACCAATATATCCAACTGTTTCGCTCACAAACCATACCGCATTAATGTTTTTTGCATTTGCGTATAGCGGAGTAGTAATAAAACTCCATGTAACTCCCGCATCGGTGGATTTTGCCATCATACCGCCTGTACCTACTGCATAAATGGCATTAGCACTTACTACATGAACGTCTTGGAAGCTTGCTTTGGTCCGTTGCCCTGCAGCGTTAGGGTATGTGAATATACCATAGGTCCACGTACGACCTCCATTGGTAGAACGGGCAATTCCGCCCTGATCTCCCACTGCAATGACTGTGTTGTCATCTAAATAATCCACGTCCAATACAGTAAATCCAAATGGTGTTGGATTGCTGAAGCGCCAATCTTTGGTGTTGTAGATGCCTTGTGCCTTTGCAATGCTCGCGCTTACAAAAAAGCAAATAAATAAGGCTGAAACGATCTTCATTTTGAAATAAATTCTCATATCAATAGCGTTGGTTAATTAAAAGCCTACAATTCTATATATTGTATCCAATTGTAGACTGTTACATTATTAAAAGAATGGGAAAATTACGATTTTTTTTGTTTTTATCTTCCTTGTTGTTGATTCAATCTGGTGGACTAAGGGCGCAGGACCGATCTAATCGAGGAAAAGAATTTTGGCTTTGTTATGGATATAACTGGGGATTTGATAATGAGTTTCCGGTAAATGCACAAGAATTAGCGATTTATATTAGTACGGAACAAGCAGCCACGGTAACCGTCAGTGTTTTTGGTACAACGTGGTCTCGCACCTTAAATATTCCAGCTAACACAGTTGATGCTTCTGTACTAATACCAAAGTCTGGAGTAGACGATGCACGTATATTAACGGATGGTGTTTCATCAAAGGGCATACGAATTTCAAGTGATGTACCTGTAGCCGTCTATGCCCATCAATATAATACCATGCTTTCCGGTGCGACCATGTTAATGCCCGTTGAAACGCTCGGTTATAGTTATTATTCAATCAATTATTCCCAAGCTACTTCGAATTCACAATTACCTGCTATAAGTCCAACCACAGGGAATGGCCCTAACTGGTACTCCTGGTTTGCAATTGTAGCAACGGATGACGGTACGCGTGTGCAGATTACACCTTCTGACACTACAAAAAATGGATGGCTACCTGGTCAAACGTATACGGTAGATTTAAATAAAGGCGAAGTATATACTGTTTTTGGAAAAATGATTCCAGGTAATAGTCAGGCTTATGCAGCTAGCAAGGATATGACCGGAACGAAAGTGGTATCTGTAGTTGGCACAGCAGGGCAGTGTAGACCCATTGCTTTTTTTTCAGGGTCTAGTGGAATTCGAATTTGTCGAGGTGATGGCGGAGAATTTATGCACCAACAAGTATTCCCGGCGCAAGCATGGGGTACGCGCTATCTCACCTATCATACTATTAATAATATCAATACGGATATCACTTTAAGCAATCGAAATTATTATCGGGTATGTGTGCAGGATCCTACTACAGTGGTAAAAAGAAACGGAGTCACATTAACAGGAATACAGCGAAACTTTTTTTATGAATTCATGGATTCTACGGGGGGAGACTATATAACTGCGGACAAGCCGATTCTTGTTTCTCAGTATATGGTGAATAAAAATCAATGTTGGAATTTTCCAGTAACCTCACCGGCTCCTCCTTCCTATGGGGATCCTGAAATGTTTTATATAAGTCCCATCGAACAAGGACAAAAGGCAGTACGATTTTATGTGAGTCGTAAGTCTACGATTGACTATGTATATGCAAATATTCATGTCCCCACTGCTGCCTTAGCTTCATTGCGTGTAGATGGAAATCCAGTACCTCCAGAAAATACAGTCACTCATCCTAATTTGCCTTCTTACTCTGTTGCATTGACAAGATTTACAGGTCCTGCGGCAGAACATATTATCACGGCCGATTCAGCATTTACGGCAACGGTGTATGGTCTGGGGAGTTATGAAAGTTATGGGTATAATATTGGTACACTTATCAATAATTTAAATCATTATAGTACAATAGGGAATACTTTAAATACCACATCTACCATTGACACATTCACCTGTACAAAAACACCCGTTCGTTTATTTGTAAAAGTGGGTTATCCGGCTACTTCTATCACGTGGAAATTAAGTCAGGTTGCTACGATGACACCTAATACAGATTCTGTGATCAGTAATCCTGTTTTAGTGCGAACAGAAATTATCAATGGACGTACGTATTATGTATACTCCTTGCAACAGGATTTTATTTTCAGTCAACCGGGTACGTACACTATCCCAATCACCTATACAGCTAATGAAGTAGAAAATTGTAGTCGTACTGAAAATGCAGAGGTAAAAGTTGTTGTTCGCACAGGTCCTATTGCTGATTTTACCTATTCATCTAATAATTGCGTAAACGAGCAAGTACAGTTTACGGGCATCAGCACGTCTGGTGTATTTACAATAACCGGACATAGTTGGCAATTCAGTGACAACTCCACCGCAACGACCCTTTCGACTATTAAAAGTTTTTCAACAACTGGCAACCAGGCAATTCGTTATCGTGTAGTTGCTGCAAATGGATGTGTGGGAGATACCTTAAAGCAAGTGCCGATTGGAATAAAACCTGCGGTCAGTTACAATATTATTAATACAAATCCTTGTGTAGACAGCGTATTTGGTTTTGGCTCCACGGCCGCTTCTGCCGGTGGCGCTACTGCTTCTTGGCATTGGAGTTTTGGAGACGCACAGTTTTATCATTCCACTACAGAAGATGCCACGTTGCATACATATACGTCGCCAGCTACCAACGTACTTGTGAAACACTGGATTACGGCAACAGGCGGTTGTAACAGTGACACTATCATAAAAACAATTCCTGCTATTTATGCAAATCCTGTTGCAAGTTTTACCGCTACGGCTACTGCTTTTTGTACGTCCATGCCCATTCAACTTTCCAGCACACTAACTGGCATTGCGAATTGGAATTGGAATTTTGGAAATGGGACAGGGAATAGCGCGCCCCCATTTACACATACGTATTTGCAACCAGGAAATTTTACCATTTCATTGCAAGTAACGGATACGCATGGATGCGGATCACGGCCCTTTGTGTCATCTGGGTTTTCAGTAAGTCAAGCACCTGATTTAAATGCAGGACCTGATATTTATATCATTACGGGTGGCTCTGCAACGCTTGGCGCTTCTATCACTAATCCTTCTCAGTATAATTTTAGTTGGACTCCTTCCAATTTTCTTACCAATCCTACTTTACTCAATCCAGTTGCTACTCCAACCGCCACTACGCAGTATATCATTAAGGCCACTAATACAGTAACTGGTTGTGAAGCTAAAGACAGTATGCAAGTAGGTGTGTATACCGGACTTTATATTCCAAAAGCGTTCACCCCCAATGGGGATGGGAAAAATGATAAATGGGATATCCCTGGTTTAGCCATGTATCCCGATGCGGAAGTCTTTGTTTTTGATCGAGCGGGTCAGATCATGTACCGAAACAAGGGTAATTATTTATCCAAGCCTTTTGATGGAAAACTAAAGGGTCAACCTCTTCCCGGAGCTGTCTATGTTTACATTATTTACTTAAATGACGTAGATAAAAGAGTGGTGAAAGGGGTGGTGACGATTGTTTATTGATTGAAAACACTTCTGTCAAATTTATTCTACAGTTTGTTTTTGATTTCCGCCTTTATTTTAACGATCTATTTTAACCAGGTCGTTTATGAAGAAATTTCAATTCCTGTTGCTATTAGTAGCAGCCTTCTTATTAACTGCACAATCAAGTCAGGCTCAATGTCCATCATTTTCCAAACGAAATAATGGTGCTGGTGGAACTTGTAATGCGGTGGATGCAAGCATGGTGCCCACTGGTAAAGTCCGTGCTGGTCGTTTTACATTTACGCAAAGTTCTCCAGCCAATGATTTGACATTGACAAAAGTGTATATCGATGGGGTGCTCATTCAAGATGGAGGCACTCTATTATCAGGGACTAAGTGGTTTGGTAGTTATAATGGGGCATCAAAGGATTTATGTTTTTATGGGAACGATCAAAACGACAACGCAACACCGGCAGGTCACTGGAGATTGTATTTTACAAACCCAGCGACTGGTTCATCATTTATTTGTGATTATTTTATAACTGCAAGCGGTGATCCTTCTAGCTTCAATCCGGGTACTATTGGTGCAGATATTGGAATTTGTGCAGGAACAAGTCCTGGTACGCTAACCAATAGCGTTTCAGCATCAGGCTTAACTGGTACTGTAGCCTATCAATGGCAAAGTTCAACTACTTCTGCTACGACTGGATTTACAAATATTTCTGGAGCCACTTCTGCAACCTATACTCCGGGAAATCTTACGCAGACTACTTATTTCCAGCGTATTGCTAGTGATGTAAGTGGTGGAACAACGTTGTGGACAGGTCCTTCGAATGTAGTTACCGTTACTGTTACTGCGGCACCTACTAGTGGCACATTAAGTGGTAATCAATCTATATGTGTTGGGGCAACTTCCACCTTTAGTTCTACCGTAAGTGGTGGAACATGGACTAGTTCAAATGCTGCTATTGCAACTATTAATAGCACCTCAGGTCTCATCAATGGAATTACAGCAGGAACGGCAACCATGACATATACCGTAACAGGTACAGGAGGTTGTTCAAATGCGACTGCTACCAGAACAGTTACGGTTACTGCCGCACCTTCAGCAGGAACAATTAGCGGTACGACTGCTATATGTTCTGCAGGTACATCTACGCTTTCTTCAACTGTAAGTGGTGGAACATGGACTAGTTCAAGTACATCTGTTGCAACAGTTAATTCGTCTACAGGGGTAGTAACGGGAGTGGTAGCGGGTACTTCTACAATCACTTACACGGTTGCAGGTACGGGTGGCTGTTCTAATGCCACTGCCACCGCTACAGTAACAATCACCACAGCGCCTTCCACAGGAACACTTGCAGGTACACAATCTATTTGCGTTGGTTCGACCACAAACTTTAGTTCTACCGTTAGTGGAGGAACATGGAGTAGTTCAAATACAGGCATTGCAACAATTAATGCTTCGACAGGAATTATTACTGGGGTAGCTGCTGGAACGGCTACAATGACATACACTGTTACCGGTACAGGCGGATGTGTTAATGCAACAGCTACAAGAACAGTTACAGTGACCGCAGCCCCTTCTGCAGGAACATTGAGCGGATCTTCAGCAGTTTGTATTGGTAGTACAACAACGTTAAGTTCTACTGTGAATGGTGGAAGTTGGAGTAGTTCAAGTACAAGTATCGCAACAGTTAATTCTTCCACGGGCGTTGTCACAGGAGTGGCTGCTGGTACTGCAACATTAACCTATACTGTTGCAGGCACTGGTGGTTGTAGCAATGCATCAGCAACCACAACCATCACTGTACAAGCAATACCTGCTGCTGCTGTCATGACAGTTACGCAACCAACGTGTACAAGTCCTACGGGTACAATCACCGTCACTTCACCTACCGGTGCGGGGCTTACCTACAGTATTAATAATGGAGCTTATCAATCTTCTACCACATTTTCTGGTTTAACGGCTGGCACTTATAGCGTACGTGTTAAAAATGCAGCAGGTTGTACAAGTGCTACAGCTACTAGCGCTACTGTCAATTCACAACCAGCAACGCCTGCCACTCCTGCATCTATTACGGGAAATACCACTATCAATAGTGGATCAACTCAAACATACACTGCGCAAGCTGTAACTGGTGCAACAAGCTATACATGGACTTTGCCAACAGGTTGGGTTGGGGCATCCACTTCGAGTACAATTACTGTACAAACCAATTCAAGCGGTGGTAATATCACTGTTGCTGCCAATGCCAACGGATGTACCAGTGCAACTATAAATTTGGTTGTAACAGTTACTGTGGTTACAGATTCTGATGGTGACGGTATTCCTGATTCTATTGAGGGAACAGGAGACACTGACGGGGATGGCATTCCTGATTATTTAGATCTCGATTCTGATAATGATGGCATTCCTGATTCTATAGAAGCTGGCCCAGATCCCTCTAATCCAAGAGATACCGATGGGGATGGTATTCCTGATTATTTAGATTTAGATTCTGATGGAGATGGTATTCCTGATTCAATCGAGGATGCAGGATGCACAGGCACAGCACCATGCACACCAACAGACACGGATGGAGATGGTATTCCAAACTATTTAGATTTGGATTCTGACAATGACGGCATTCCAGATAGCATTGAAGATGCAGGATGTAACGGTACGGCACCATGTACACCAACAGATTCAGATGGGGATGGTATTCCAAACTATTTGGATTTAGATTCTGACAATGACGGTATTCCTGATTCTATTGAAGATGCGGGATGTAATGGTACGGCACCATGTACGCCAACAGATACAGATGGTGACGGAATTCCTAACTATTTGGATTTAGATTCTGACAATGATGGCATACCTGATAGCATTGAAGATGCAGGTTGCAACGGAACAGCTCCATGTACGCCAACCGACACCGATAACGATGGTATTCCAAATTACCTCGACTTAGATTCTGACAACGACGGCATTCCTGATTCTATTGAAGATGCAGGTTGTAACGGAACAGCTCCATGTACACCAACAGATACAGATGGTGACGGAATTCCTAACTATTTAGATCTCGATTCTGATAACGACGGTATTCCTGATTCTATCGAAGATGCGGGATGTAACGGAACTGCACCTTGTACGCCAACCGACACCGATAACGATGGTATTC
>CAYFLE010000016.1:0-735 GCA_964343645.1 uncultured Chitinophaga sp.
CGTTAAAATTGGGAGACCATTTTCAACCCTTCACGAGCAACTACAATGCAGGCATGCGCTTTTCTGAAGTGGTGTTTGCAGGATTTGGTATTGTAGATGGAGATGTTCGGAATGACTACAAAGAGTTGAATGTGGCAGGTAAATTGGTTTTGATTGTGGATGGTGCTCCTGCGGACTATAAGCCAAATGCTGGTGCACGTCCCATGAACGCGCCTAATTCACCGAATGCAAAAATGAATGCCGCACTCAGCCGTGGCGCCGCAGCTATTTTAATAGTCCAATCAAATTTCCCTCGTAAAGTGGGAAACAGCGTTGGAAGTTGGAGTATGAATGGGTTCAAAGCAGCACAATCGCTTTTTGGATTTTATATTTCTGCAGACCAAGCAGCTTCTATTTTAAAAACAGAAACAGCAGGGTTAGTGGATCGATTTAAAAAAGGAGAGATTGCTTCTAAAACGTATAAAGCAGAAGTGGTACTATCCTACACTAAAGAAACAATCAAAACAGAAACTTCCAATGTAGTGGGACTATTGGAAGGAACTGATAAAAAAGACGAGTATGTTGTAATCAGTTCTCACTACGATCACGTAGGTAAGCGCCCAGATGGAACTATTTACTATGGAGCGGATGATGATGGAAGTGGCACCACCGGAAATTTAGAATTAGCAGAAGCATTTGCACTCGCTAAAAAAGAAGGAAAAGGTCCACGCCGTAGCATTCTTTTTATCCATACGC
>CAYFLE010000016.1:745-15503 GCA_964343645.1 uncultured Chitinophaga sp.
CTTTTTATCACGGTGAGTGGTGAAGAAAAAGGCCTATGGGGAAGCCGCTACTATTCCGAACACCCCATTTTCCCATTGGAAAAAACAACAGTGGACCTGAACATTGACATGATTGGACGAATTGGTAGTGACTATTTGAAAGATAAGGATTCGCTGAACTATGTGTATGTAATTGGAGACGATAAACTCAGTACTGATTTGGCCCCTATCACAGATCAAGTAAACAATACTTATGTGGGCATGAAATTAGATCGTCGTTACAATGACCCCAATGATCCGAACCGTTTTTACTATAGAAGCGACCACTACAATTTTGCAGATAAAGGCGTGCCCATTATTTTTTATTTCAATGGCGTACATGCTGATTATCACAAACCGACTGATACTCCTGATAAAATAAATTATCCTTTGATGGCGAAGCGTGCGCAGTTAGTTTATTACACTGCTTGTGAAATGGCTAACCGGAACGATATGCTCAAAAGAGATTTGAAATTAGAAATTCCTCCTCGCTAAGTAGCAGTAAGAATCAACTAAAAAGTCCCGTTCTAAAGAGCGGGACTTTTTTTATTCGCAAATAACAGTTGATTTACCAACCTAAAATCCAAGCAAAAATCAGTGGCGCTACAATCGTAGCATCGCTTTCTACTATGAATTTAGGCGTATGAATATCTAATTTACCCCAGGTGATTTTTTCATTGGGTACGGCGCCTGAGTAAGAACCATAAGAGGTAGTAGAATCACTGATTTGGCAGAAATAACCCCAGAACGGCACATCATGCCATTCTAAATCCTGATACATCATTGGCACTACACAAATAGGAAAATCCCCTGCAATTCCCCCACCAATTTGGAAAAAGCCAACTCCTTTGCCGCCAGAGTTTTGACGATACCAGTCTGCTAACCAAGTCATATACTCAATTCCACTTTTCACCGTGCTAGCTTTGAGTTCTCCTTTGATTACATAACTCGCAAAGATGTTTCCCGTAGTGCTGTCTTCCCAACCGGGTACCACAATGGGAATATTCTTTTCTGCAGCAGCAATAATCCAACTGTCTTTTGGATCAATTTCATAATACTGTTTCAGTTCTCCGCTTAATACTACTTTGTACAAAAACTCATGTGGGAAATAACGTTCGCCCTTCGCTTCTGCATCGTTCCATTGTTTCACTAAATGTTTTTGCAAACGACGAAAAGCTTCTTCTTCGGGGATACAGGTGTCTGTTACCCGGTTGTAATGATTTTCTAATAAATCCCACTCTTCTTGTGGAGTTAAATCGCGGTAATTAGGAATGCGCTTGTAATGAGAGTGCGCTACTAAGTTCATGACATCCTCCTCTAGGTTGGCACCTGTGCAGCTGATGATATCTACTTTTCCCTGACGAATCATTTCTGCCAAGGAAACGCCCAACTCAGCAGTGCTCATGGCACCAGCCAGCGTAATCATCATTTTACCCCCTTCTAGTAGATGTTGTTCGTACCCTTTAGCTGCATCCATTAAGGCTGCCGCGTTAAAATGACGATAATGATGTTGGATAAAATTAGAAATCGGACCTTTGCTCATACGTTTAAATTGATCCGCCTTCAGATCACAATACCGTGAGACATTGCGGGCGGTGCAAAGATAAATGTTCAACTAGTACATATGATTAAAACAATAAGTTGGTTTTTGTATCTCACCGTACTTCCTCTAGTAGGAATAACGCAAGTAGTGAGCAAGGATTCGATAGAGCATACGATTGTAAGTAAAGAGGGTAAATTATCAGGTACTTTATTTGCTCCCCTACAATCAAAAAAAGGACCCGTGGTTTTAATTATCGCCGGGTCTGGCCCCACGGATCGAAACGGGAATAGTACACAGCTCCCTGGCAAAAACAACTCCCTCTTACAATTAGCGGATAGTTTAGTTAACAAGGGGATTGCATCGGTACGATATGACAAAAGAGGCATTGGGAAAAGTCAATTCCCTGGCTTCCGTGAAGAAAACATGACATTCATGGATGGCGTTACGGATGCAGTAGCATGGATTAATTGGCTAAAAGAACAAGGCTATAAAAAAATATACATTGCCGGACATAGTGAAGGGTCTTTGGTGGGTATGCTGGCTGCTTCGCAAGTAAAAATAAAAGGGTTCATTAGCATAGCTGGTGCAGGCCGACCTATTGATCAAGTTCTTCGAGAACAAATCGCGAGTGGCGGAGGCCCCGATAGTTTGAAACAATTAGCGAATGTGTATTTAGATACTTTGCTCCAAGGCAAGCGGATTCAAAAACCCAACCCTTACCTTTTTTCTTTGTTTAGACCCTCGGTACAACCTTATATGATTTCATGGGTTAAACACAACCCTGCTGCTCTGCTAAAAAAATTACATGGTAAAGTGATGATCGTGCAAGGGCAAAAAGATATTCAAGTAAAAGAAGAAGACGCTGCACTGTTGCATCAAGCTCGCCCATCTGCAACCTATTTATTAATTGAAAACATGAATCACGTATTGAAATCGGTTGTGAGCAATTCCAGAACAGATAATATCAAAACTTATAGTGATCCGACACTCCCAATTTCTGCTACCCTTGTACAAGGAGTCACTCATTTTATTCAACCAATTCGTACTTTGCATCAATGAAAGAAAAAAATTGGAAAGCTGCCACTCGATTTGTGCATGCAGGCGCACATCCCGATCCGTCGACCGGGGCGATCATGACACCGATTTTTCAAACCTCTACCTATGTGCAAGCAGCACCTGGAGTCAACCAAGGTTTTGAATATGCAAGAAGTCAAAACCCTACGCGAAAAGCACTCGAAGAAGCCATTGCAGAATTAGAAGGAGGAAACTTTGGCCTCTCATTTAGCAGTGGTGTGGCGGCTACTGATGCAGTAATCAAACTTTTATCAGCTGGCGACGAAGTAGTGTGTGGAAATGATATGTATGGGGGTACGTATCGCTTATTCACCAAAATTTTCCAACGAATGGGAATTGTTTTCCATTTAGTCAATACAACCGTTGCCGAAAATGTAGCGCGTGCTATTACACCAAAAACAAAATTGATTTGGTTGGAGACCCCAACTAATCCATTGATGAACGTAACAGATATTGCCGCTGTAGCAGCAATCGCCAAACAACATGGTATATTATTAGCCGTTGATAATACGTTTGCCTCTCCCGCATTACAACAGCCCCTTACACTGGGTGCAGATATTGTGATGCATTCCGCAACTAAATATTTAGGCGGCCACAGCGATGTGATTCAAGGAGCATTAGCGGTAAAAGACGAAGCCTTACGCGAGCAATTATACTTTATTCAAAAAAGTAGTGGTGCAGTACCAGGACCCATGGACTGCTTTTTAGTGCTACGAGGAATTAAAACGCTGGGCCTGCGCATGCAAGCGCATTGCGCAAATGGAGAAAAAGTAGCCAACTGGTTACGCAATCATCCGAAAGTTAAAAAAGTATATTGGCCTGGTTTTAGCGATCATCCGGGTCATGCGATTGCTACTAAACAAATGAAAGGTTTTGGCGGCATGATCTCCTTTGAACTGGCTGGTGATTCAGTGGAAGAAACCAAGCGTGTGCTTTCCTCTACCCGTCTTTTTTCATTGGCCGAAAGTTTAGGAGGAGTTGAATCTTTAATCAATCATCCTGCTACGATGACGCATGCTTCTATCCCACGTGAAGAAAGAATCAAACACGGCCTGTCAGACACCTTGATTCGCTTAAGTGTGGGCATTGAAGACGCTGAGGATTTAATTCAAGATCTCGCACAAGCGATTGGATGAAATGAACAAGCAGGAGCTGAAGCGACTATTAGATCAAAAGCTCAACCAATACAATCGATCAGCTTTCATTGCTGACGATCCTATTGCTATTCCGCATCAATTCTCGCGGCAAGCAGATATTGAGATCGCCGGATTTTTCGCTGCTTTATTTGCCTGGGGAAATCGCACTACGATTTTACAAAAATGCAAGGACCTCTTGAACAGAATGGATAACGCTCCTTTTCAATTTATACAACAACATCACGAAAAAGAGTTAGATCGATTTTCATCATTTAAACATCGAACTTTTCAACCAACAGATCTTCGTTATATTTTTTTTGTTTTACAAAATCATTATCAAAAAAATAAATCCCTGGAATCCGCTTTTTGCATATCGAACAGTTCCATGGAAAACAGACTAAATGCTTTTCATACTTATTTTTTCTCTTTCCCCACTGCACCTGTCCGAACACGCAAACATTTGCCAAGCCCCGAGAAAGGTTCAACTTGTAAACGACTAAATATGTTTTTACGCTGGATGGTTCGAGTAGATCCGTCTGGAGTAGATTTTGGCCTATGGAAAAACATCAAGACCGCTGAATTGATTTGCCCGGTGGATGTACATGTAGCACGCGTAGCAAGAGAACTTAAATTAATTGAACGGAAACAAACAGATTGGATCACTGCACTTGAATTAACGAAAGTTCTTCAAAGCTTCGATCCTATCGACCCCGTGAAATATGATTTTGCCTTATTTGGCTGGGGGGTAGATCAAAAAAGCAGTACCCATTAGGCTTTTTTCTCAAACATGAGTTCCTTCACTTTTTCTTTGTCTTCTTTTTCATTATGAAGGTCAAACATGGTACCAAATATGTGGTCCCATAACGTGGAGCTAACCCCAAAACCTTGGTGTTCGCTTTTATAATGATGTAAATGATGGTTGCGCCAAAGTGGCTTCATCCATTTGAAGGGTGGATTCCACGCGTGAATCGCATAATGCATAGACCCATATAGCAAATAGCCAAGCATAAAACCCGGAAAGAACATAAACACATAATTTCCTAGAACAAGTTTCATCAATAAAAACAATGTAGTAGCAATGAGTAAACTTGGCAAAGGTGGCATAAAAAGTCGCTGACGATCTCGAGGGTAATGATGGTGATTACCGTGTAGCGTATAGACAAATTTAACTGAACGAGGTGTTTTGGGTACCCAATGAAATAAAAACCGATGTGCCACATATTCAAACAACGACCAAAACAACATACCAGCTACAAAAACTCCGGTAATCATTAACGCTGTAAAATGAAAAACTGTAGCCGCCCGGAGTAATAAGTATGCCATTACCGGAATATACATTCCCCAAATCACCAATGGATGCGACTTGGTTAAGGCCTCGAGAAAATCACTTTTAAATAACCGGGCTTGTCCTTTATTGTGTATTTTTTCGAATTCCATGCCGCAAAGATAAAGCGGTTTTCATTGGTAACGATGACGAATGTCATCCCAACATGCCTAACTTCGTTTGGCGAAAGTTTGAATTATGAAATTGCTGAGTTACTTAAAAGAAGAACGGGAACAACTAGGTGTATTAATCCATGATAAGGTATATGACATGGAAGTGCTGCATCCTGACCTTCCCAATAGCATGAATCTTTTTTTGAATTACTGGGACGACTACTTCCCGATTGCACAAGCCGGTGAATTATTAATTAAAGAAGGGAAAAGAACGCCCAACGAAGCAAAAGCATTTAAAGAGGTGTCTTTATTAGCCCCAATCCCGTTCCCTGCTTCTTGCAGAGATGGGTATGCTTTTCGTCAACACGTAGCAGCCGCACGTCGAAATAGAAAGGTGGACATGATCCCGCAGTTTGATGAATACCCCATTTTTTATTTTACGAATCACCACAGTATACAAGGCCCAGGTCCCATTCGTTGCATGCCTGATCACTTTGAAAAACTGGACTTTGAATTAGAAGCTGCAATTGTGATTTGCCGACATGGTCGCAATATCCGAGCGCATGAAGCAGATGAGTACATTGGGGGATTGATGATCATGAACGATATGAGCGCCCGCACCCTTCAAATGGAAGAGATGCTGTTAAATCTTGGCCCGGCAAAAGGAAAAGACTTTTCTACTGTCATTGGTCCATGGTTAATTACGTTGGATGAACTTACTCCAAAACAAATCGGGGCCAAACCTCATCACACCGGCGCTAATTGGAATCTCAAAATGACTTGTAAGGTAAACGGTCAACAAGTGAGTGAAGGTAATCTGGGAGACATGGACTGGACCTTTGCTGAAATTATTGAACGAGCCTCGTATGGAGTTGACTTGTATCCGGGCGATGTGATTGGAAGTGGAACCGTTGGAACCGGATGTTTTTTAGAATTAAATGGCACCGGGAAATTAAACGACCCTTCCTATGTCGAACAGTGGTTACAACCTGGAGATCTAGTAGAAATGGAAATTGAAGAGTTAGGTATTTTACAAAACACGATTGTCAAAGAAGAAGAGGAGTGGAGTATTTTGAAACAGAAAAAGAAAGCCTAAGTAAAATGCTTTTTGACTTTTCAACATTAAGCCCTGGCGAGCGACAATATTATTTGCAAAACGCGATTGCACCCAGACCGATTTGTTTTGCCTCTACCATTGATAAAGCAGGGGCGGTGAATTTGAGCCCCTTTAGTTTTTTCAATGTCTTTTCAGCCAATCCTCCCATTGTTGTTTTTTCTCCTGCGCGTCGAGTGCGTGATAATAGCACCAAGCATACATTAGAAAATGTATTGGAAGTTCCAGAAGTGGTGATCAATATTGTTACACTGGACATGGTGCAACAACAGTCATTGGCTAGTTGTGAATTCCCCAAAGAAGTGGATGAATTTGAAAAAGCAGGATTTACTCCCGTCAAATCTACACGCATTCAACCCCCACGCGTAAAAGAAAGTAAAATTCAATTAGAGTGCCGGGTGAATGAAGTAAAGCCACTAGGTACGCAAGGTGGGGCTGGAAACCTGGTCATCTGCGAAGTGCTCTGCATGCATATTGATGATAGTTTATTGGATGCCAATCAAAAAATGGATCCCCGACAGTTGCCTTTGGTGGCACGTTTGGGTGGGGATTGGTATACAGTGGTGAACGAACAAAGCCTATTTCAAGTACCAAAACCCAATACCGAGCTAGGTATGGGAATAGACGCCTTGCCTGTCTCCATTCGGAATAGTAAAATTTTATCTGGGAATGATTTAGGACAATTAGCCAATTTGACCACAATTCCACTGGTTGACCCTGCTTTCCAGGATGATCATTTGAAACAGATCATCCAGTACTTTTCGTTAAATCCAGAGGAAATGGAAAAGGAACTTCATCGTCATGCCAGCAGTCTTTTGGCTAAAGGGGAAACCCAGGCAGCCTGGCAGGTGCTCCTTTCTTCAATAGTATCCTGATTTACAGCCGTTTACTAATTAAAGCTCCAAAATTATTATTAGGGCTTATCCGAGGAAGTTTACAAAAACTAAAATATCTTTGCGCGCAACAGCTTAAGTAGTAAATGCTTAACTTAGGTTGCCTATTTCGCTGAACCAAATAAACTGATATGAAAAAACTGTTTTTCCTTTTGGCTCTTGCTATCGCCAGCACGCCTTTTCAACTTTTTGCACAAAAGTCTACAGTTGGTGTAACAGGTGGTATTACTATGGCTAATCAATATGGAACCAAGGGTGGTTCATTGATGAAGGACGACCAAAAAGTAGGCTATACACTTGGACTCCTTATGGAAACACCTATTGCAAAGAGCAATTTTAGTTTCCAACCTGGTTTGTTCTACGCACAAAAAGGAAGAATCCAGAATGTTAGTTTCAAAGAGAAAAACTACTGGAGTCTTCGCTATGCAGAATTACAAGCAAACGTTTTGTATAATTTGAAGAAAAGCAAAGGTTGTGTTTTCTATGCAGGCGGCGGTCCTACTTTTGCTGCTGATCTTCCTTCATTTGTTGAAAACAGTTTATTGGATACAGATCCAGCATCTCCAACTTCCAATGACTTTGTAAAAAACGGAAAGCGTTCTGTTAACTTCGGCACACAAGCTTCTTCTGATTTAAAAGGTCCAGATTGGGGAGTAAATATGATGATCGGTTTCCGCAATAAAGCAGGTTGGTCAATTGGTTACAACTATACCATTGGACTTCGCAATGTTATTCCTGTTGCAAGTGGTGACGATGCGATCCGCAATCACTTTATGGGTTTGCGCGTGAGCTATTGGGTGAAGAATAAATAATTTTTCCCGCTGTGCGGGAACCAAGAAAGCCTCCTATCCGGGAGGCTTTCTTATTGTGATAAGCACAAAAAATTTACAATGAGCGTGATTCAATTATCAGAACAAGAACAATTACGAAGAGAGAAGCTTGCCGAGTTGATCATGATGGGCATTGAACCTTATCCTGCTCCACTTTTCCCTGTCAATACATACTCCACTGATATCAAGGAAAAGTTTAGTGATGATGAAGCTGCTGCATTTAGCGACTGTTGTTTAGCCGGACGTATCATGAGTGTGCGTGACATGGGGAAAGCAAACTTTGCGGTGTTACAAGATTCTAAAGGAAGATTTCAAGTATATATCAAACGCGACGAAATATGTCCTGGGGAAGACAAAACAATGTTTGATATTGTATGGAAGAAGTTACTTGATATTGGCGACTTGATTGGCGTGAAAGGATATGTGTTTCGTACAAAAACAGGAGAGTTAACGCTGCATGTAAAAGAATTTACATTACTCAGCAAATCACTTCGTCCATTGCCCATTGTAAAAGAAGCGGAAGGGCAAACCTTTGATGCAGTTACTGATCCTGAATTTAAATATCGTCAGCGTTATGCTGATTTGATTATTAATCCTGCTGTAAAAGAAACCTTTATTAAGCGCACTAAGCTGATCAATTCTATTCGTCAGTATTTAAATGAACACGGTGCGCTAGAAGTAGACACTCCGGTTTTACAAAGTATTCCTGGTGGTGCAGCGGCGCGTCCTTTCATTACGCACCACAATGCATTGGACATTCCACTTTACTTGCGTATTGCCAATGAACTGTATTTGAAAAGACTAATAGTTGGAGGATTTGATTGGGTCTATGAATTCAGTCGCAACTTTCGTAATGAAGGAATGGATAGAACACACAACCCAGAGTTTACCATTCTAGAATTTTATACCGCGTACAAAGATTATTTCTGGATGATGCAAACAACTGAGCAGTTGCTAGAAAAAGCAGCGCTAGATGTTTGTGATACCACTGAAGTAACTGTAGGAGATAAAACGATTTCCTTCAAAGCTCCTTTTAAACGGATTAGTATCTACGATGCCATTCAAGAACATACCGGCACGGATGTAAGTCGTATGAACGAAGAACAATTGCGCTCGGTTTGTAAGCAATTGCATATTCAAGTGGATAACACCATGGGAAAAGGCAAGTTGATTGACGCCATCTTTGGAGAAAAATGTGAAAAGCATTATATCCAACCTACTTTCATTATTGACTACCCTGTTGAAATGAGCCCGCTCACTAAAAAGCATCGTGACAAACAAGGATTAGTAGAGCGATTTGAGCTGATGATCAATGGAAAAGAAATTGCTAACGCGTACAGTGAACTAAACGATCCGCTGGATCAACGTGAACGGTTTGAAGAGCAAGTAAAATTAGCAGAGCGCGGCGATGATGAAGCCATGTTTATTGACCAGGACTTTTTACGTGCACTAGAATATGGAATGCCTCCTACCGCCGGAATTGGATTTGGTATTGACCGTCTTTGTATGTTATTGACCAATAACCCTTCTATCCAGGATGTGCTTTTGTTTCCGCAAATGCGTCCAGAAAAAACATTTACAGAGGAGGAATCAGAGAGTCAGCAATAATGGCTGATTCCCTATAAAATGTATTGTTTTTTTGTCTTTTTGTAAAGTATTCTTTACTTTTAGACGCTAAAACGTACATCATGCAACATCAGTTCCTGCTGAACAATCGATTTAAAATAATAGGCTGGGCAATTTTCATACCGGCCATTATTCTAGGCATTATCAATTTCACCAAGGGCTATGACTGGCTCTCTATTAATATCACTGTGCCCACGCTCATTGAAGAGCAACTGATGGATAAGACCCATTATTTTACCATGGTTAATACGAATATCACCAATACACTCATCGGCCTTCTTTTTATTATTGGTGGCTTGTTAGTTTCATTTTCAAAAGAAAAAAATGAAGACGAGTTTATCCAATCGCTTCGATTTTCTTCCCTGAGTTGGGCAATATTGGCCAATTATCTTTTACTTGTTTTTGCTTTTCTCTTTATTTATGGGATTGCTTTTCTACAAGTAATGATTTATAATATGTTTACCACCTTGGTCATCTACATTATTCGCTTCAATTATGTACTGTATCGCTATTCAAAAAATGTAGCATGAAAAATACCATCAAAATAGAAAGAGCCATTGCGGGTCTTACCCAAGATGAATTAGCGAAGCGAGTAGGCGTAAGTCGTCAAACAATCAATGCAATGGAGCTGACCAAATATATTCCTTCTACGCTGTTGGCCTTAAAAGTGGCTCGTGTGTTTAATAAAAAGGTGGAAGAAATTTTTGTATTGGAAGAAATAGACTAGCGACTCACTCCACAAACAAATCGGTATACAGCTGCGCACCAGGCACTACAGAATAAGCTGAAAGATCGGTGATTCCTTCAGCTGCTAGCACTTGTTCATCAATAAAAAGATTTCCCGTGCAATTAGTAGCTGGCTTACTAAGAATATAATAAGCAGCATCGGCTAAAATTTCTGGCTTACGACTCATATTAGCGAGTACTTGTCCGCCTAATAAATTACGAACCGCTGCCGTATCGATTGTGGTACGAGGCCATAATGAATTGGCGGCAATTCCTTGTTCCTTCAATTCCTGCGCCCACCCTATAGTGAGCATGCTCATATCATATTTACTAATCGTATACGCCACATGATTTCCAAACCACTTGGGATGTAGATTTAATGGAGGAGAAAGTGTCAAAATATGAGGATTCTTTCCTTTGGCTAAATAAGGCAAACAGGCTTTTGTCACTAAAAAAGTCCCCCGTACATTGATGTCATGCATCAAATCAAATCGCTTGACTTCAGTTTGCGTTGTATTAGTTAATGAAATAGCAGAAGCATTATTGATTAAAACATCAATGCCTCCAAATGTTGAAACAGCTTTTTCAACGACCTGTTGTATTTGTTCTTCAAAACGAATATCACAGGGAACTGCCAGTGCCTTTCCGCCTACGGCTTCCATTTCGGCAGCAGCAGAAAAAATAGTCCCCCCTAGTTTTGGATTTTCTTCAACACTCTTTGCGGCAATGATAATATTAGCCCCTTCCCGTGCTAAGCGAAGACCCATTGCTTTGCCAATACCACGAGTGGCACCAGTGATCAAAACAGTTTTACCAGCAAATGACATTCAACTATATTTTACGATTAATACTCTGGCAGAATAGGTTTTGTACCGGTTATCTCATCGATGCGTTGCATTACTTCAGGACTTAACTTTTCTACTAGTTCTAAGGCCTTCAAATTTTCTAGTAGCTGCTCTTTTTTAGTAGCTCCTAAAATAGCAGTAGTCACATTTGGATTTTTAATACACCACGCAATACTTAAGGCAGGCAGCGAAGTACCCAACTCTGTTGCAAGTGCCCCGAGTGCTTTTACTTTATCCAATACTTTATCCTGCATCCAACGATCCCGTAACCATTCAAATCCTTTGATCCCAAACCGACTGTCGTCCGGCACTCCTGTATTGTATTTCCCAGTGAGCATTCCTGAGGCTAATGGACTCCAGATGGTTGTTCCCAATCCAACTGTTTTAAACACCATCAAAAATTCATTTTCGATTTTATTGCGCTCAAACATATTGTACTGAGGCTGTTCTACGGTAGGACCAATCAATCCATATTGCTGTGCTACGCGATGCGCCTCCATAATTTCTACCCCACTCCACTCACTAGTGCCCCAATAAAGAATTTTCCCTTGGGTAATTAAATTATGCATGGTCCACACCACTTCTTCGATGGGCACATTTTTATCAGGGCGATGACAGAAATATAAATCCAGATAATCTGTTTGTAAACGCTCAAGGGCTTCGTGACAAGCTTCAGTAATATGCTTCCGACTTAAGCCGAATTGATTGGGCTTGTTTTCTTTTCCTCTCCATCCCCAAAAAACTTTTGAAGAAACCGTATAGGAAGTACGATCCCATCCCTTCTTTTTCAACACCCGTCCCATCATTTTTTCACTTTCTCCCAATGCGTATACTTCCGCATTGTCAAAAAAATTGACCCCATTGTCATATGCAAGGCCCATGAGTTCATCAGCAATGCTGTCATTAATTTGCTTGTGAAAACTCACCCAGCTACCAAAGGAAAGAACACTTAGTTGAAGACCCGTGCGGCCCATGTTACGATATTGCATACAATGAATTTTTGAGAAACGTAAAGGTACGGGCTTATTGTGCTTGTGGCGCGTTGACTAACCCGGTTGTTGATTTGAACGTAATCCGTTTTAAATCTTGCGTAGCTTCTAACCCCTTGCCTCCCAAAATTTGTTGGCCTGGACTTCGATAACTAGCGTACTTGTCAGTATAAAACAGCTTGGTATTTTGGTCCCACCAAAGCTCGGGCGAAACTAGGGTATCTCCTTTTAAGGTGACTACTACCACACTGTCGCGCAAAAAAACTTTATTGATATTTTCATAATAGATGCCAAAACGCGCATCTAGTTTTGATTCCATCCGAGCACTGTCATCAAAAAAATCACAATGCAAGGTTTTTGGAAAAGTCATTTGAATGGTGTCCCCTGCTTCTTTGATCATCAAAGGGGCTTTGATACGAGCCCGTAATTTCCCTTCCTGACTGATTGAACTTTCCATATTGGTAGCTTCCTCCCGAAGACGTAATTGACGCGTCCAGTCTCGCAATACACGATCATCATTCTCACAGGAAGAAAGGAGTAGCAGAATCGAAAGACTCCCTAAAATTGTCCGAAAGGACTTAATCATACTGACGCTTGATGAACCAGATATCACTTAAGGAGAAGCCAAGTGAAATGCGGAAAAGATTATCCTGTAAAAGATTTTCTTTATTTCCGCGCTTAATATATTCTAACGCTACGTTAATAAAGGTAATTTGGTTGGGGGCCTGTCGACTAATGGTGATAGGAAGACCCGCTCCAAAACTTGCTCCAAAACGCGGAGTTGGTTTAGCAATATGCACATAATCAGGTCCTATAAAAAATCCAAATCGATAATTTACATTGGTAAAATAGTTACGACTAGGAACCGGAGTGATTTGTGCACCCATACGAAGCTCCCACGTATCTTTTAATGAATCAGGTTTCCCAAAAAATCGATATTCACTCCAGGCTTGTTTATTGAAGTCAGCACCAATCAACCAGCCTCCTTCTTTGTTGGGCACTGCATATTTCTGTAGTACAAATCCAACTGTATAAGTAGCGGGCAATACCAAAGTTCCTTTTTTCCCACGCACTTCATACACACTATCCAAACGAACTTCTCCTTGTGATTGTGAGTAATAAAATGTTTCCCGAAGTATATCTTGCTCTGCGTTCAATTTTTGTCCTAGGTTCCCATAAGCCCCTAGGGTCAATGTCATATTTTTAGCAAGTGGTATTTGATATTGTAACCCCGCACTCGCTTGTAATTTTCCATAGGTAGTTTGTGATTGAAAATTAGCTTGGTAATAGGAAACGGTATCATTAATCAAACTACGACGGCTACTGTAATCTTTTTTACCAAATAGATACCCTGTGCTCAGGCCAATGCTCAATTTTTCTTCTAACCCATTTTTTTCACGCGAATAAAGAGCGAATCCGGTTCCAATGGAAGCCAAGTAAGCACCACCGTCACCCTTGTAACGAGTCAACGAACTATCAATAGGCAATCCTGTACTGGGATCTATCAATCGTTCACTTTTGTCAATCTTATAGCTGATTCGAGAGATAGGTCGCAAACCAAAACTCATTCCCCAATTTTTACGAAGGGGCATCCCCACTTGCACATAGGAAAAAACGGCATTGCTCGCAGTAAAACCTGTAGTAGTAGAGGCGTCTCTTAAAGTACGGTTGTCAATATTCACTCCCATATCTAAAATCGAACGACCCGAACTGAGCTTTTTGGTCTTTTTTTCTTTCCAAGCCGGAAAGGAAGAAAAGGAGGCAGGATTACTAAAATTGATAGAAAGTGGGTCCGTGTAACCTGCATTAATACCGCCCATTCCCCGGTTATTGATATTAGTAGTGGGGGTCAAATCGCCGATGCCATATCTGGAATAAGGAGAATTGTCCTGTCCAAACAGGGGGGCTGAACACAATAGTCCCAACAGGGGTAATACAAAAATGGTCCTGCTTAACAAATTGATTTTCTTAGGGATTATTGACTTCACTGATCGCATAGAGCCCCTTGTAGATTAGATCGGGGTCCGCAAATATCCTGTTTTTACAGTGGGTGACCAAATAGGGCAAATCCCCCCCGGTTAAGAGCACGTTAAAGTTCCCGTAACGGGTTTTATAGGCATCAATGAACCCGTCCAGCTCAAAAGCCATCCCTTTTACTACTCCGGAGAGAATATTGGTGGCGGTATCGTATCCAACTAGGGGTACATCGGCGTCCGGCTTGACTAGCGGCAATAAGGCCGTGTAGTTATTTAAAGACTTTAATCGCATTTCCAGGCCGGGTGAAATACCACCTCCTAAAAAAGCATGCTGACAGCTAATAAAATTATAAGTGATGCAAGAACCGAGGGCAATGACCAAATTATTTTGACCAGGATAGTAGTGCACGGCTGCTGCACACATGGCTAATCGATCAGCGCCGATTGTTTCAGGTTTTCCAACTGGAGTTGTGAATCCAAGTTTAGTAGCATGACTGAGTTTGTGAAAACGAGTAGAACGATTCAGCACATCTTCCAAAGCTGGGTCATGA
>CAYFLE010000017.1:0-1370 GCA_964343645.1 uncultured Chitinophaga sp.
GCGTAAAGCCTTTCTGTAACCCTCGGGATTAGCCATTCCAAAATTTCGGAGCTGGCGGGTTTTAGTGTTGATTCCTTTTTGTTGACCAATAAACATGACCGTTTCTCCACCCAAGGAAGCAAACCCACCTACCATGGCTTTATCATCTTTTACATTCCGGTCACCATACAGCTCAACAAAATCAGTGGTCATTTTTTCAATGTACTTGAGAGTATAGGGACGGTCGGGATGGCGGCTTAATTGAACGCGTTGCCAAGCGGTCAGATTTTTAGTCAGCTCGTTTCTTTTTTCTAACACTTGCTCGTTGAGCTTTGCAATGACCTCGGAATAATCAACCTTCCCTTTAGCAGACTTCTGCTCCAGGTCAAGGATCTCTTCGATAAGCTCTTTTAAAGGCTTTTCAAAGTCTATAAACTGTCGGTTACTGTTCTGTGGCATTCCCTTTCAGATGAGGGCCGAAAATACAGAATATGCCGCGGAAATAGGCATGTTGTTAAACATCCCAAAAGGTGCTTTTTGCAAGGAAAATTGATTTGGGTTGCAAAGAATGCGCCACTATCTTTGCACTCCCAAAATTTGGGAAACGGATCGGTAGTTCAGTTGGTTAGAATGCCGCCCTGTCACGGCGGAGGTCGCGGGTTCGAGTCCCGTCCGGTCCGCAAAAAGACCCTTGGAGAACAGGGGTCTTTTTTTTAGTCACTACTTTCACACTGATGAGCAATACACTTCAAGTTGGGCTGATTGGAGCAGGTTACTTAGGTAAAATACACCTAGAGAACTGGAAAAAAATTGAAGGGATCCACCTAGTCGGATTCTACGACCCGGACCCGGATAATGCCAAGGAAGTATCGCAAAAATTCGGATTAAAAGCGTTTGAAACTGGCGAAGAGTTAATCGAGCAATGTGACGCTATTGATATTACGGCCCCTACTACCTATCACTGGGAATGGTGCGAAAAGGCAATAAAAAAAGGGAAGCACGTTTTTGTTGAAAAGCCATTAGCCGCATCCTTAGAAGAAGCGCGTGAAATTGTAAAACTCACGCATGAGTCGGGTGTAAAATTACAGGTAGGACATGTGGAGCGATTTAACCCTGCATACCTTGCCGTCAAAGAACAACATCTCAACCCATTATTTATTGAGGTGCATCGGTTGGCGCAGTTTAATCCCAGAGGAACAGAAGTAAGTGTGATTTTAGATTTAATGATTCACGACATTGACATTATTTTAAGTTTGGTAAAAAGTGATGTGAAGCAGATTTCAGCGAGTGGTGTTGCCGTATTAACAGACACCCCTGATATTGCCAATGCACGCATCGAATTTCATAATGGATGTGTAGCCAATTTGACCAGCAGTCGTATTTCCATGAAA
>CAYFLE010000017.1:1380-14254 GCA_964343645.1 uncultured Chitinophaga sp.
ACGCAGGCGAACACCCCGATAAAAGTGCGTTCACCTTTGATATAGAAACAAACGCAGGCAATAAAAGCATTTCTATTTCAAGTCCTGAAATACCAGAAGTCAATGCGATTCAATCGGAACTAGAATCCTTTCGCGATTCCATACTTCATAATACAAGACCCTTGGTTTCAGAAACAGATGGCATGTTAGCCATGGATGTGGCACATCAAATTGTCGAAAAAATAAACCAGCAATTGGTTAGACTGTAGACGACTGGCTCAATCCGGAAAGCCATTGTTCGGCAATTAAAAGATCGACCGGCTCAGTAATTTTTATATTCGAAACTTCTCCGGCAATCAAATGTATTGGCCTACCTGACTTTTCTACAACACTTGCCTCATCGGTAAAAGAAGACTCATAGGTCACTTCAAAAGCAGGCAGAATCCAATCAGATAAAAACACTTGGGGTGTTTGCACTAACATTACTTGTTCACGGTTTAGCGATTGGTTACCAGTTGTCGTGACCAAACGGATGCTATCCTTGGCCGCAATAACCGGAATGGCACTCCCCTTTTGTTGGGCCTGCTCAAAACAACGCGTAATCAAAGACGGAGATAATAAACATCGTACCGCATCATGCACAAATACCACTGCCTGCTCATTCACGAGCGCAAGACCATTTTTCACCGAATGAAACCGGGTTTCGCCTCCTTCAACAAATTCAACAGGCGCATTAAAAAAAGTGGAGACTATTTCTTTTCCTTCGTTGAAATGAATGGCCGGAAGCACCACAATCAATTTGATATCGGCATAGGCCTTTTTAAAGGCACGTAAGGTATGGACAAGAATAGGCGTTTCCAGTAATGAAAGAAATTGCTTAGGACGATCGGATTGCATCCGCGTACCTGTACCTCCAGCTACTATGACGGCAACTTTTTTCATTACACACAAAGATAAGCGCGAACCCTTTCTAGAATTTGTTGCGGCTGGATCGCATTCAAACAAGCCCAATCGCCTCGGTAGCAAGTTTTATTGCCAAAAACAGAACAAGGTTGACAAGGAAGATCCGTTTTTATGGTTTGATTGATTGATTGACCCCAACCCAAAAAACCTGCGAAAGGATGCGTGGCTCCCCAAATTGAAATGACGGGAACGGAATAAAGAGAGGCCAAATGCATATTGGCCGAATCCATTGAAATGAATAAATCAAGCGTAGATAGCGTATGCAGTTCTTCTTGGAAGCTTCCAACTCCAGCACAGTTAATGACCTGTGGAATTTCACTAGCCCACTCTTTTAATACGCCTGCTTCATATCCGGGAGCACCAAAAAGAAAAATCGTACAGTCCAGCTGTTGCTGGATCAATTGAGCCGTTTGCTTCATTGTTGAAAGCGGAAGCATTTTTCCTTGGTGTTTCGCAAAAGGCGCAATGCCAATCCTAACATTATTTTTATTCTCAATAGTAGATAGATTGTTTGCGGTCTTTAAGAGAACGGGGATATTCAATTCGTGAAATACGCGCTGATAGCGTTCAAAGGTGCTTATCAGCGGCTTTTTTATTTTATTCCAACGACGCGTCAGTTGCCATTTTTGCAATCGCCCCTTGTTAATACAAGCTACTTGCGTTCCGGTTAATCTAAAAAATAAACCCAAGCACCAAGTACGCAAAACGCTGTGTAAATCGGCCACCGCATAAATTGAAGACATTGCTTTGCAATCCTTCATAAGTCGCCACATACCAACCACTCCTTTGTGTCGACCTTTTAAATCGGCTCCAACAAACTGCAATCGGTCAATCCCTACAAACAAGGGCGCATACGAGGAGGATGAAATAAAAAGTATTTGTAAGGAAGGGGACGCCGATAATACTTGCTTCACCACGGGAATAGTCATCGCCACATCTCCCAGGGAAGAAAACCGAACCACTACTAATGTTTGTGTTGAAGGCAATCCTATTGCTTTTGCTGATACAATACGGGATTCAGTGAAGCATCATTATACATTTTCATTTGTCGGTACACTTTCATTTGTTTTTTCCCAGCTGCTAAATCTGAAAGTAATTCGTCAATTGAACGAGTCAAATCAATTTCTTGTTCTAAAAGCACTTTTAGTTTTTGTGCACAACGCGCTTGATGGGCCTCCCCAGCCTCTACACGAGCCGCTTCCTCCTGCATATGATAAATTTTCAAGACTAGGATTGAAAGGCGATCTATAGCCCAAGCAGGGCTTTCCGTATTGAGGGGTGCAGCGGCTTGCGGTTTTACGTTTTCTAAACTTGTCAATATAAAATCATCAAGTTGCTCTACTAGATCAGTTCGCAGCTGATTAGAGGCATCAATTCTTCTTTTTAACTGCAACCCACTGACAGGATCAATAGAAGGGTCTCGAACCAGATCTTCCAAATGCCATTGTACCGTGTCCACCCAACATTTTTGATAGAGCGTGGCATCCATGGTACCTGCTGAATAAGGATTAGTTAGCGTGGCATCAACCTGATTGGTCCTGTGATAATCAGTCAATACCTGTTTAAAAATTTCTAAACAATCTCCCGCCTTCATAGGTTTATTACTTTGCTGCTGGCTTATATTTTTCATTCAAGCCTTTCACTAATTCCGTTGTGATGTTAAAGGCAGTGTCTTTATAATAAAAAAGACCCGGTTCATATGAAACTATGTAAGTAAATGTGCTGGTGCTGTTGTATTCGCGCAAATACTCTTCAATTTTTGCTTTGATTTCATTTTGGCGTCGCATCACAAAATCACCATATTCTGCATCCAAGGCTTGTTTTCTGTTTTTCATTTGCTCTTCCAGGTTTCGCAGTTCTCTACCTGCCGCATCATTTTGTGCCTGGTTCATCAACCCGGTATTCGCTTGTTGCTGGTAATAGTTATACCGATCCTGCATGTTAGCAGCCATTTTTTGCATTTCTTGCTCAATCCCTTGCTCCTTTTTCATCAACTCTGCTTTTAACTCTTTGACCAGTTCAAAATTGGCTTCCACTGAGTCCATTTCAAAATAAGCCATCTTAAAAGGCCCTGCAGACGCAGCTTTGGCGCTGGCAAGTGATTTAGCAGCCCCTCCTGACAAGAACTGATATAAAAAATAAACAGAGAGGATTGTCAATACGACATTCCAAATAATCATTCCCTTTTTCATGAACAAGTAATTTTAGCAAAGATAGAGATTCAATTTTAGCTATGAAAAAGGCCGCATTTGCATGCGGCCTTGATAATGTATGTAAGTGTTGATTGCTTATTCCTCCTCGTCAAAGGCCATAGCCTCACGAGTAGTTTGAAGCAATTCGTACTCCTCTTTGCTTCCTACAATCATTCGTTCAAACTCACGCAAACCGGTACCAGCAGGGATCGGGTGACCGGTGATAACGTTCTCTTTGAGGCCGAGCATTTCATCGGTTTTACCATTGATGGCAGCCGAAGAAAGAACTTTTGTTGTTTCCTGGAAGGAAGCCGCAGAAATCCAGCTCTGTACACCCAAGGACGCTTTGGTGATTCCGAGCAAGGTTGGAGAAGAAGTAGCAGGTTTAGCATCTCTGTACTCCACAACTTTCTTGTCTGAACGACGTAGAATAGAATTCTCTTCACGCAACTCGCGCAAATTCACAATTTGACCAGCGCGAAGTTTAGTGCTATCTCCTGGCTCTGTCACCACCTTTTTATCAAAGATGTAATCGTTTTCTTCTACAAACTCAAACTTGTCAGTCAAATCATCTTCTAGGAAACGAGTATCTCCTGGATCAACGATATTAACCTTACGCATCATTTGACGAACGATTACTTCGATGTGTTTGTCATTGATTTTTACACCTTGTAAACGATATACTTCCTGGATCTCATTCACTACATATTCCTGTACAGCGAATGGTCCTTTAATAGAAAGAATATCGAATGGCGCAATTTGACCATCACTCAAAGCAGTACCTGCTTTTACAAAGTCTCCATCCTGTGCAAGGATTTGACGTGTTAATGGCACCAAGTATTTCTTTTGAACGCCGTCTTTTGCTTCGATGGTGATTTCTCTATTACCACGCTTTACAGCACCCATCATTACCACCCCGTCAATCTCAGTGACAACGGCCGGATTTCCTGGGTTACGCGCTTCAAAGAGTTCCGTTACACGAGGAAGACCTCCGGTGATATCACGAAGTTTACCAAGGATACGTGGAATCTTTACAATGACTTGTCCCGCTTTTACGCCATCACCCTCTTCAATAATGATGTGGCTTCCAGTTGGCAAGTTGTAAGATTTTTTATCCTTACCCTCTACTAGGATAGAAGGAATCTTGGTTTTATCTCTGGTTTCAATAACCACTTTTTCGCGGTGACCTGTTTGCTCGTCTGCTTCCTCACGATACGTAACCCCATCGATCACATTTTCAAACTTGATCGTACCATCAATTTCAGCAAGGATAACATTGTTGAATGGATCCCATGTGCAAATCACATCGCCCTTTGAAACCTTTTGACCGTCCTTCACATTTAAGGTAGAACCATAAGGAATATTATTCGTGATCAACAAGCGGTCCGCTTTCGCGTCAACAATACGCACCTCACCGGTACGACCGATTACCACTTGTGATTTTGCTCCTTCATTGTTGGTCACGGTAACCGTACGTAATCCGTCAAATTGAACCGTTCCATCAAACTTAGCTGCTAAGGTTGATTCAACAGAAGCGGATCCAGCCACACCACCCACGTGGAAGGTACGTAGGGTCAACTGTGTACCCGGCTCACCAATTGATTGTGCAGCAATGATACCCACCGCATCACCTTTTTGTGCAGTGATACCAGAAGCAAGGTTTCTTCCATAACATTTCACACACACACCGCGCTTGCTCTCACAAGTCAACACAGAACGAATCTCAACGGTTTCAACTCCTGCTTCTTCAATTTGCTTAGCTAGTTGCTCCGTGATTTGTTCACCTGCAGCAATAATCAATTTTTCAGATACTGGATCATATACATCATGTAATGAAGTACGACCTTCAATACGATCACTTAGTGGCTCAATGATATCTTCATTATCTTTTAAGGCTGTCGTTGCAATACCACGTAATGTACCACAGTCTTCCTCAGTGATTACGACATCTTGCGCTACGTCAACCAGACGACGAGTCAAATAACCCGCATCGGCTGTTTTCAACGCTGTATCGGCAAGACCTTTACGAGCACCGTGAGTAGAAATGAAGTAATCCAATACGTTCAATCCACCTTTAAAGTTGGAGAGAATCGGATTTTCAATGATTTCACTTCCGGTAGAACCACTCTTACGAGGCTTCGCCATCAATCCACGGATACCTGCCAACTGTTTGATCTGTTGTTTAGATCCACGCGCACCGGAATCCAACATCATGTATACAGAGTTGAATCCTTGTTTATCGCTACTTAACTCTTTGATCAATGTTTCAGTGATACGTGTATCGACACGGCTCCAGATGTCTACGATCTGGTTATAACGCTCGTTGTTAGTGATGAGACCCATATTATAGCTCTCCCACACTTCTTCTACTTCTGCTTTTGCATTTTCAAGCAATTCTTCTTTCACATCAGGGATAATCAGGTCATTGATATTGAAAGACAAACCACCTTTAAACGCCGTGCGGAAACCTAATTGTTTGATATCATCCAAGAACTTAGCCGTTTTTGGAACATTGGTGATGTTAATGATATCGCCAATGATTTCACGCAAGTTTTTCTTAGTAAGAAGCGCATTCACAAATCCAACTTCAACGGGAACGTGCTGATTAAACAACACGCGACCTACTGTTGTTTCGATCAATTTGTATTCCAACTGTCCATTTTCATTACGAACGTTGGCTTTCACTTTGATCCACGCGTGCAAATCTAATTTTCCTTCATTGAAAGCGATAATCACTTCTTCACTAGAATAGAAGGCCTTGCCCTCTCCTTTCATTTTCTCTTTATCCGTAGAACGCTTACCTTTTGTGATGTAATACAGTCCTAACACCATGTCCTGGGAAGGAAGGGTGATAGGTGTACCATTTTGAGGGTTCAAAATGTTGTGAGAAGCCAACATCAATAATTGTGCTTCCAAAATCGCCGCATGTCCTAATGGAACGTGCACCGCCATTTGGTCACCATCAAAGTCCGCGTTGAAGGCCGAAGTAACCAACGGATGAAGCTGGATTGCTTTTCCTTCGATTAACTTAGGTTGAAACGCCTGGATCGAAAGACGGTGTAGTGTGGGGGCACGATTCAAAAGAACCGGATGACCTTTCAAAATATTTTCTAGGATATCCCAAATAACAGCTTCTTTTTTATCTACCAGTTTACGGGCAGATTTTACTGTTTTTACGATTCCTCTTTCAATCAGTTTACGAATGATAAATGGCTTGAATAATTCTGCCGCCATGTCTTTAGGAAGACCGCACTCATGCAATTTTAATTCTGGACCTACTACAATAACGGAACGACCAGAATAGTCCACACGCTTTCCTAATAAGTTCTGACGGAAACGACCTTGCTTACCTTTTAACACATCACTTAATGACTTTAACGCACGTCCACCCTCTGCTTTCACCGCATTCGACTTACGGCTGTTGTCAAAGAGTGAATCCACCGCTTCTTGCAACATCCTTTTTTCGTTACGAAGAATCACCTCAGGAGCTTTGATCTCCAATAAGCGCTTCAAACGATTATTACGAATGATTACACGTCTGTATAGGTCATTTAAATCTGAAGAAGCAAAACGTCCACCATCCAAGGGAACTAATGGGCGCAGCTCCGGTGGAATCACAGGAATATACTGCATCACCATCCATTCAGGACGGTTGGTGATACGCTGATTCGCTTCACGGAAAGCTTCTACTACACTCAAACGCTTTAACGCATCTGCTTTACGTTGTTGAGATGTTTCTGTAGCAGCTGCATTTCTTAAATCGAAAGAAAGTTGATCTAAATCAATACGGGCTAATAAATCATGCACCGCTTCTGCACCCATTTTAGCAATGAACTTTTGGGGATCATCATCAGGCAGATATTGATTTTCCTTAGGGAGGGTATCCAAAATATCCAGGTACTCTTCCTCTGTTAAAAGATCAGCAATGTTCTGTCCTTTTTCAGCACGGATACCGGGTTGGATTACTACATAACGCTCGTAGTATACAATGGACTCTAATTTCTTAGAGCTCATTCCCATTAAGTAACCAATTTTATTAGGTAAAGATTTGAAATACCAAATGTGAACAACAGGTACAACCAATTTGATATGTCCCATTCGCTCACGACGCACTTTCTTTTCAGTTACTTCTACACCGCAACGATCACACACAATACCCTTGTAACGGATACGCTTGTACTTTCCACAAGCACACTCGTAATCCTTTACGGGACCAAAAATGCGCTCGCAGAACAAACCATCACGTTCGGGCTTGTACGTACGATAGTTGATAGTTTCCGGCTTTAAAATTTCTCCAAAACTTCTTTCTAGAATATTGTCAGGAGAAGCTAATCCAATGGTGATTTTGGAAAAAGCTGACTTGGGACGATTTTCTTTCTTTATAGCCATGATCGGTAAATCTGTTTGTTAATTAGAGATTGTTGATTAGTGATCAGTCAAACTGAAGGTCAAGACCCAGTCCTCTCAATTCATGAACCAATACATTGAAAGACTCTGGAACACCGGCGCGAGGTACATTATCTCCTTTCACCAATGATTCATAGGTTTTTGCTCTTCCAATGATATCGTCACTCTTGATCGTGAGTAATTCCTGCAGAATGTTGGATGCACCATATGCTTCCAATGCCCACACTTCCATTTCACCAAAACGCTGTCCTCCGAACTGTGCCTTACCACCCAATGGTTGTTGTGTAATAAGACTGTAGGGTCCGATTGAACGAGCGTGCATTTTGTCATCCACCATGTGGTGTAGCTTAATCATATAAATGATACCCACTGTGGCTTTCTGATCAAAACGCTCTCCGGTTTCTCCATCATAGAGATACGTGTGTCCAAACATTGGGATGCCGGCTTGTTGACAATAAGAACCGATCTCCTCTACAGTAGCCCCATCAAAAATGGGAGTAGAGAATTTAAGACCCAGTTTCTCTCCTGTCCAACCAAGGATCGTTTCGTAAATCTGACCCAGGTTCATACGGCTTGGTACCCCTAATGGGTTCAATACAATATCAACAGGTGTTCCATCTTCTAGGAATGGCATGTCCTCTTGACGAACAATCTTAGCCACAATTCCTTTGTTACCGTGACGACCTGCCATTTTATCTCCCACTTTCAGCTTACGCTTCACTGCGAGATAAACTTTAGCCAATTTCAATACACCAGCTGGTAATTCATCTCCGATACTGATGTTGAATTTTTCACGCTTGTAACGACCCAGCTCCTCATTGAATTTGATGCTGTAGTTGTGTAACAAAGTATTGATGCGATCATCTGTCTTTTTATCCCCTGTCCATCCTAATGGATTAACATTGGCGTAATCAAGTCCACGTAAATTCTTATCAGAGAATTTAGAACCCTTTCCAATTTGTACTTCACCGAAATTATTGCTGACACCCGCAGATGAGTGATCTTGTAAGAGTGCTCCTAATTTCTCCAGTAACACTTCTTTCAAATCATTTTCATTCTTCTCGTGTTGCTTTTCCAATTTTTCCAAAGCAGCTTTCTCACGCACTTTAGCATTCTTGTCTTTTTTGGCGCGCTGGAATAATTTTTTACCAATTACAACCCCTTCTACTCCATTTGGCGCTTTCAAAGAAGCATCTTTCGCATCACCGGCTTTGTCACCGAAGATGGCACGCAATAGTTTTTCTTCAGGCGTTGGATCGCTCTCTCCTTTCGGAGTGATTTTACCAATGAGAATGTCGCCTTCTTTTACTTGTGCACCAATGCGAATGATACCATGTTCATCCAAGTCCTTCGTAGCTTCTTCTGATACGTTTGGAATATCTGGCGTCAATTCTTCTTCACCCAATTTAGTATCACGCACTTCTAATTCGTATTCAGAAATATGAACAGAAGTAAACAAGTCTTCTTTCACCACACGCTCACTGATTACAATGGCATCCTCAAAGTTGTAACCTTTCCAAGGCATGAAGGCTACCTTCAAGTTTTTACCTAATGCCAATTCACCATTTTGTGTTGCATATCCTTCCGTTAAGAAATCTCCCTTTTTCACTTTCTGTCCTTTCTTCACAGCAGGACGAAGGTTGATAGAAGTTTCCTGGTTGGTTTTGATGAATTTTGTCAATCGATAGACACGAAGATCATCTTCAAAGCTGACCAATTTTTCATTGGCGTCACGCTCATAACGAACATGAATTTCATTTGCGTCAACAAACTCTACAGTACCAGAACCTTCTGCATGGATTTGAATACGCGCATCACGAGCTGCTTTTCCTTCAAATCCAGTTCCTACAATAGGAACATCCGGACGAAGAAGCGGAACAGCCTGACGTTGCATGTTTGATCCCATGAGCGCACGGTTGGCGTCATCGTGTTCTAGGAATGGAATTAACGAAGCACTCAAACCAACAATCTGGTTAGGAGCTACGTCCATATATTCTACTTCACCTTTATCTAGGATTGGGAAGTCACCCGTTTCACGGCTTACTACACGGTCTTCTACCACATGGCCTTTTTCATCCAATGAAGTATTCGCCTGTGCAATTTTTGCCTGATCTTCTTCTTCCGCACTGAGGAACGCCAATTCTTTCATGTTCACTTTTCCATCAGCTACTTTGCGGTAAGGCGTTTCAATGAATCCCATTGGATTGATCTTTGCGTGAACGCAAAGTGTAGAAATCAATCCGATGTTTGGACCTTCTGGTGTTTCAATAGTACACAAACGACCATAGTGCGAATAGTGTACGTCACGTACCTCGAAACCAGCTCTCTCTCTACTCAAACCACCGGGTCCTAACGCAGAAATACGACGCTTGTGGGTGATTTCAGAAAGAGGATTGGTTTGATCAAGGAACTGAGAAAGCTGTGAGGTACCAAAGAATGAATTGATCACTGAAGAAAGTGTTCTAGCATTGATCAAGTCAACTGGTGTGAATACCTCGTTATCACGTACGTTCATACGCTCACGAATGGTACGAGCCATACGCGCCAATCCGACACCGAACTGTGCATACAATTGCTCACCCACTGTGCGTACACGGCGATTACTTAAGTGATCGATATCATCAATTTCTGCTTTACCATTGGTAAGGCGAACCAGATATTTAATGATTAAGATGATATCTTCTTTTGTCAAAGTCTTTTTCTCAATAGGAAGATTGAGATTCAGTTTGCGATTGATCTTGTAACGACCTACTTCTCCTAAATCATAACGCTTGTCGCTAAAGAACAATTTATCGATAATGCCACGTGCTGTTTCATTATCTGGAGCGTCCGCACCACGCAACTGGCGATAAATAAATTGAACCGCTTCTAACTCACTGTTAGAGGTATCCTTATTGAGGGTGTTATAGATGATTGCATAATCACCGCCTACATCCTCACGTTGAATGAATACACTTCCTACTTCCAATGAAGTAATCGTTTCAATGGCAGCTTCGTCTAACACCGTGTCGCGCTCCATGACGATTTCATTTCGCTCAATGGAAACCACTTCACCGGTATCCTCATCCACAAAATCTTCTACCCATGTACGGAGTACACGCGCTGCTAAGCGCTTGCCTACGTACTTACCTAATGTTTTCTTATCGGCCTTTACTTCATCAGCCATTCCGAATAATTCCAGAATGTCTTTATCCGTTTCATAGCCGATAGAACGGAGTAAGGTAGTAACGGGGAATTTTTTCTTACGATCGATATACGCATACATGACATTGTTGATGTCCGTAGCAAATTCCATCCATGCTCCTTTGAAAGGAATTACACGGGCAGAATAAATTTTTGTTCCATTGGGGTGAACAGATTGGCCAAAGAATACCCCTGGTGAACGGTGTAACTGAGAAACGACTACGCGCTCAGCACCATTGATCACAAAGGTTCCGCGTGGAGTCATATAGGGAATGTTCCCTAAGAAAACGTCTTGCACAATGGTTTGGAAATCGACGTGCTCTTCGTCATTACAGCTCAAACGTAGTTTTGCTTTCAAAGGCAATGCATACGTCAAACCTCTTTCCATACATTCTTCAATCGTGTAACGAGGAGGATCGATAAAATAGTCGAGGAACTCGAGCACGAAAATGTTCCGCGTGTCCGTAATCGGAAAATTGTCTTTAAACACACGGAATAACCCTTCCACATTTCTCTTGTCGGGGGTTGTTTCGAGTTGGAAAAACTCTTTGAAGGATTGAATCTGGACTTCTAACAGATCCGGAGCTTCTGCAAGGTGTTTGATTTTACCAAAATCAATTCTTGCATTGTTTTTTGTCGACGACATACGCTATACCGGTTTTTACTTCGTTTAGGACATACAGATCGCGTTGCGAAACCTGCAAGAAAACTTACAGAATTCGCTGTGAATGAATCACTTACGCATGGTCTGAAATGTCGAAAATATATTTGGCCAAAATAAAGGATTGCAAAGGTACGTATTAGAAGTGTACGGCCAAAATTTGTTACCACAAAAATCCGGCCAAAAATTTCACTTGCATGGATTTCGCCCACCCTGCATACTTGTTTGGTGGAAAAAAGATATACTAGGCGCAGCTTTAGTGCTTTGAACCAAGGTAAACGCTATCGGCTTGGATTAGCTATCCTGGTTATATTAGTAACCCTCTATTGTCTTGCCATTTTTTTCTCACGCAACCCACCCTTTAACCCAATGGAAATTAGAGTAGATAGCCTGACATTAAATATTAACAATCAATTAGTTAAGAAATATGACTCTAATAAATTTCTAAATAGTGGCCCAAAGAAAGCTTACGACCCTCGTAAAAGCGCAAAGCCCGAATACTCTAAAAATTTTACCAAAAACTCCTTAACGGGACAAGGTCATCCAGGTTGGGGTTTAAAGCCTATTCAGCCAATTGGTCTAGAGGTTGCGGACTCAGCCTCACTTGAAAAGCTACCGGGCATTGGTCCGGTGCTGTCGGCTAGGATTATTAAATACCGAGATAAACTGGGGGGCTTCCACGAAAAGTCTCAACTAAAAGAAGTGTATGGATTATCGGACTCCGTTTTTGAAAAGATCACTCCCTATCTCAAAGTGAACCAAACGAAACTCCAACAAATTGAAATCAATCAGGTATCCGAAACTCAATTAGCCAAGCACCCTTATGTTCAATGGAAATTGGCGAAACAATTAATACGTTACCGTGAAAGTCATGGACCTTTTCAAACAATAAATGAGTTGTACTCCTTGTGGGGGATCGATTCATCGCGGATAAAAAAACTAACCCCCTACCTCTTTTTTAAAACAGACTCAAGTGACAAAAAATAAAAAAGCCTGTCCCTTGTGAGGACAGGCTTCTAGATTGATCGAATTCATTATGCGATTTCTACTTCCGCACCTGCTTCTTTCAACTTAGCAGCAATTTCTTCTGCCTCAGCCTTAGAAACGTTTTCTTTCACTGTTTTTGGTGCACCGTCTACCATATCCTTAGCCTCTTTCAGACCAAGACCAGTAAGATCTTTCACCACTTTCACCACATTCAGTTTGGAAGCTCCACCGCTCTTCAAAATTACATTGAAGGCAGTTTTTTCTTCAGCAGCAGCAGCGCCACCACCTTCTCCACCACCTGCAACTACAACTGCAGCAGCAGCGGGTTCAATTCCATAATCGTTCTTTAGAACATCAGCGAGTTCCTGAACTTCTTTCACGGTCAAAGCCACTAGACTTTCCGCGAGTGCTTTTACATCAGCCATTTGATTTCAATTTTTACCGTTTTCACTGCTTAGTAGCTCCAACGGCGGTTTTAAAAAAATGTGCCTTTGTTCATTCC
>CAYFLE010000017.1:14264-15341 GCA_964343645.1 uncultured Chitinophaga sp.
ATAATCAACAATTATTCAGCTGAAGCAGCAGCTTGTTTTTCATGATGCTGCAACAATCCAGCCAATACGCGCTTCGCAGGAGATTGCAATAGACCAATCACCTCACCAATCAATTCATTCTTCGTCTTGATCTTAGTCAATGTACTTAATTGGTTGTCGCCGCTGTATACATCTCCATTGATGAAGGCCGCTTTTAATACGGGCTTATCACCATTGCTTTCTTTACGGAAAGAAGAAATGATGAGAGCTGGCTCCTTAGGATTTTCTGAAAAAAGTAATGCAGTCACTTTATGCAATGAATCATACATGCCTGCGTATTTTTCATTATCCAACGATTCAAGGGCCTTCTTGATCAAGGTATTTTTAGCCACTTTCATCTCTACTTGCTTATTGAAACAAGCACGACGTAGTTTGCCAACTTGCTCTACAGTTAATGATTCTGTATCGGTTACATAGAAGTTATTGTACTGAGAAAATTTTCCCTTCAGTACTTCAATCACTTCATTTTTTTGCTCTTTAGTCATTTTATTGAGATTTGACTTGGTAGATTAGTTTAGGTGAATCAGTTGATGAATGCTTTTGTATCAATCGCAATTCCTGGACTCATGGTAGAGGCCATGCTGATTCCTTTTAAATAAGTTCCTTTTGAAGAAGAAGGTTTTGCTTTCATAATTGCATTTAACAACTCTTGGCTGTTTTCTGCAATTTTTTCGGGCGTAAAACTTACACGGCCGATTGAAGCGTGTACGATTCCTACTTTGTCAACCTTGAAAGCGATTTTACCCCCTTTCACATCGTTAACTGCAGCTGCTACATCATTTGTAACAGTACCCGTTTTAGGATTTGGCATTAGGTTACGAGGACCTAATACTTTACCGAGCTTACCAATTTTAGGCATCACGCTAGGTGTAGCAACAATAACGTCTACATCTACCCATCCACCTTCAATTTTAGTTACAAACTCATCTAATCCTACATAATCAGCGCCCGCTGCTTTTGCATCTGCTTCTTTATCAGGTGTACAAAGCACGAGTACTTTTTTTATTCTACCAGTACCGTGAGGCAAGGTTACAGTAC
>CAYFLE010000018.1:0-15166 GCA_964343645.1 uncultured Chitinophaga sp.
CGCAATGAAATTTTGTTAAGATGTTCGCGAACACAAAACTCCAACAAGCCTACATCCACCATATTTTCACGTTTAGCGACACCAATCCGCTCACAAAATTCACGTATACTTTCTGGCGTATACCCTCTGCGTCGTAACCCACTGATCGTTGGCATCCGGGGATCATCCCAACCTGCCACTTTTTTCTCTGTCACCAATTGCAACAACTTGCGCTTACTCGTAACCGTATAATTGATGTTACGACGTGCAAACTCATATTGATGAGAAGGATAAATTCCTAACTGTTTAATAAGCCAATCATAGAGCGCGCGATGGGGTACAAACTCCAGCGTGCATATGGAATGCGTGATCTGCTCAAGCGAATCACTTTGCCCATGGGCAAAATCATACATAGGATAAATACACCAGCGATCGCCTGTGCGATGATGCGATGCATGTTTGATGCGGTACAAAATTGGATCACGCATCAGCATGTTGATATGAGCCATATCAATTTTAGCGCGCAAGGTTTTTGCCCCATCCGAAAATTCACCCGCTTTCATTCGAGTAAAAAGATCTCTATTTTCTTCAATGGACCGATTTCGGTAAGGACTATTCACACCGGGTTCGGTGGGCGTTCCTTTTTGCGCCGCTATTTCCTCGGCTGTTAAATCGTCCACATAGGCGAGTCCTTTATCAATCAATTGCAAGGCAAATGCATAGAGCTGATCAAAATAATCGCTAGCGTATCGCTCATTTTTCCATTCAAATCCAAGCCACTTGACATCCGCTTTGATACTCTCTACATATTCTGTGTCTTCCGTCACTGGATTGGTATCATCAAATCGAAGATTCGTATAGCCCGGATAACGTTGTGTCAATCCAAAGTTTAAGCAAATACTTGAAGCATGCCCAATATGTAAATAGCCATTTGGCTCAGGGGGAAATCGGGTGACAATAGAAGTATACTTTCCTTCGCGAAGGTCTTTTTCAATGATTTCTTCTAAAAAATTTAAACTTCTCTCCATGGAATATTGCTACAAAAGGAGACAAAGATAACACAATAAAAACGATGTAAAGCAGTCGATTAGCTACGAGCACCAAATAATAAACTCCCAACCCTAATCATTGTGCTCCCCTCTTGAAGTGCCAATTTATAATCACCACTCATGCCCATGGATAAGGCTGGATTTTCAAGGTTGAAATCAGCTTGATGATTGTCAAAATATTTCTTCAACAATTTAAATTCCGTGCGAATTTGTTCCGTGTTTTCAGTGAAGCTAGCCATCCCCATCAATCCAATAATTCGAACAGCTGGAAACTGGTCAGCTTTGGATAACACACTAGCAAGTTCAGTAGCATCCAATCCAAACTTTGTTTCTTCGGTAGCAACATGAACTTGCAATAAACAGTCAACCGACCGACCTATACGGGCCGCCTGTTTATTAATTTCTTCTAGTAATTCACACCGATCTACTCCTTGAATCAACGAGCAAAAGGGAAGAATCAATTTTACTTTGTTGCGTTGTAAATGTCCAATAAAATGCCAACGGATGTCAGTAGGAAGAAGGGGTACTTTTTGAATTAATTCTTGAACATAATTTTCCCCAAAATCACGATGCCCTAAATCATATAATTCCTGTATTTCTGCAGCCGATTTTTTCTTAGATACAGCAATTAAGGTAGCACCAGCTGCACTCACTTCTTGTAACAATTGGAAATAGGAATCTCGCTGAACAGGCATTTGACAAAACTACTTCAAAATACCTCTGCTTATGACGATTCGCTGTACTTCACTGGTGCCTTCATAAATCTGTGTGATTTTAGCATCGCGCATGAGCCTTTCTACATGATATTCTTTTACATACCCATAACCCCCATGAATCTGTACTGCTTCTGTGGAAGCCCACATGGCTGTTTCTGAGGCAAATACTTTAGCCATGGAAGAGCTTATCGTATAGTCTAATCCTTGGTCTTTTTCCCAAGCAGATTTTAAACAAAGTAATCGAGCCGCCTCTGTGCGCGTGGCCATATCCGCCAACTTGAAGGCAATGATTTGATGATTCATGATCTCGGTGCCAAATGCCTTTCTTGTTTTTGCATAGTTTTTGGAAAATTCATAAGCACCACTGGCAATTCCAAGCGCTTGCGCAGCGATACCAATTCGTCCACCCGCTAATGTTTTCATTGCAAAGGTGAAACCAAAGCCATCCGCCCCTACTCTGTTTTCTTTGGGAACTTTTACATCATTAAAAAGTACCGTGTGGGTATCACTTGCACGAATTCCCATTTTATTTTCTTTGGCAGCCACTACCACACCTGGCCAATCCTTTTCGACTATTAGACAATTAATTCCCCTAGAACCCTTGGCAGGATCTGTTTGAGCGATCACTAAATAAACAGAGGCATTTCCCCCATTGGTGATCCAGTTTTTTGTTCCATTCAACAAGTAATAGTCCCCTTTATCTTCTGCTGTAGTGCGCTGTGAGGTGGCATCACTACCAGCCTCCGGTTCGCTGAGCATAAATGCTCCAATATAGAGCTTGCCCTCTTTTTTCCCTTGCGCAAGAGGGGTTAAATATTTTTTCTTTTGTTCTTCTGTACCAAACTCCTGCAATCCATAACAGACCAAACTATTGTTTACACTCATACAAACACTGGTGCTAGCATCAACCTTGCTTATTTCCTCCATAGCCAACACATAGCTAATTGTATCCATTCCTCCACCGCCATAAGCAGGGTCTACCATCATACCCATAAAACCCAAGTCGGCCAGTTGCATCACTTGCTCATAAGGAAATTGCTGTTTTTCATCTCGCTCAATGACACCTGGCAAACATTGGTTTTGTGCAAAATCACGAGCAGCCTGCTGAATCATTAGCTGTTCTTCTGTCAATTGGAAGTTCATGCCTGAAAATTTTATACAAACAAGTGTTAGTTTTGCAAATATAGGAAGGATCAGGGGAAACAGACCTATACTTTAGCCGTTCCCAAAAAAGATTAAACTACCTTTGCAAAATAATTTCTAGCATGAAAAAAATACACCTTGTTTTGCTCCTTTTCATTGCAGCTTCTATCGGCGTTTTAATCAGTTTCACCAATACTGCCAGCACCTATGATACGATCGGAACAGCTATGGAAAAGCCTGGAAAATTTGTACATATGATGGCCAAACTGGATAAGTCAGCTCCCATTGAATATGATGCCATCAAGAATCCCAATTATTTAAAATTTCAAGCCATTGATTCTTTAGGCGTAACGGTCCCTGTTGTATACCATAGTGCGAAACCAGAAAATTTAGAAATGAGTGATCGGATCGTGCTAAAAGGTAAATATCAAGACGGAACTTTTATGTGCGAAGAAATTCAAACAAAATGTCCCTCCAAATACAAGGATGCTGAAGCAAAGGGATTAAAACATCCCGGCAATGTTCCTGACCCACGTACTAAATCTTAATGAAGAATTGACGCATGAATTATATTGGTGAACACCTTTTACCTGGCCAACTTGGTCAACTTTTTATACTTCTTTTTTTAATAGGATCAGCCGTAGCCTGTCTCTCCTATTTTTTTGCAGCGCAAGTAAAATTAGAATCGGATAATACGCATTGGAAGAAACTAGGGAGAATAAGTTTTTTAACGCAATCAGTCTCGGTGCTTGCCATTTTTATCATTCTCTTTTACATAATATATAATCATTTATTTGAATACCATTATGCTTGGAAACATAGTAGCCGCTCTTTAGAGTTCAAATATTTGCTTGCCTGCTTTTGGGAGGGACAAGAAGGTAGTTTTTTACTATGGGCGCTCTGCCAAAGTATCCTAGGACTCCTGCTCATACGAAGTGCTGGGAAATGGGAAGCACCAGTTCTTTCAATAGTAAGCTTCGCACAATTTTCACTAGCCACCATGGTTACTGGCCTCTATATTTTTGGCTGGAAAATGGGATCCAATCCATTTATGCTATTGCGAGATAGTGGAGTGCTAGACAATGCCCCAGCTTTGCATTTGAATTTTGATCCTTCTCAGCCACTTCGGCCAGACTATCTTACTTCTATAAAAGATGGCAATGATCTAAATCCCTTGCTTCAGAATTACTGGATGGTCATTCACCCACCAGTACTGTTCATGGGATTTGCCTCGACAATCGTACCATTTGCTTATGCGATTGCAGCACTTTGGACAAAACAATTGGGAGATTGGATAAAGCCAGCACTACCTTGGTCACTTTTCTCTACAGCGGTGTTAGGAGTAGGAATCATGATGGGAGGAATGTGGGCATACGAATCGTTGAGTTTTGGAGGATATTGGGCATGGGACCCCGTTGAAAATGCATCGCTAGTGCCCTGGATGACTGGCGTAGCAGGACTTCACACCCTTTTGATTTATAAAGCAACAGGGCACTCTTTAAGAGCCACTTTTTTGTTTTTCATTCTTACTTTTCTATTTATCCTCTACTCCACTTTCTTGACAAGAAGTGGAATCTTAGGAGAAACCTCTGTTCATGCATTTACCGATTTGGGCATGAACTGGCAATTATTAAGCTTCTTATTGATTTTTTCTATTCCCTCTTTATGGTGGTTTTTAAAATCTTATTCGCAAATACCAACCATTAAAAAAGAAGAGGAAGCGAGCAGCAGAGAGTTTTGGATGTTTATTGGCTCACTTGTCATTTTTTTATCGGCCATCGTCATCATTGGACAAACTTCATTACCAGTTTTTAATAAATTATTTAACACAAAGCTGGCCCCTCCTGCAGATGTTGAGTTTTCCTATAACAGCGTTCAGATTTATGTTGCCATTATATTGGCGTCCCTAACTGCAATCAGTCATTATTTAAAATACCGAACAACTGACCGAAAAATATTTTGGAAGAACATGTTTTGGCCAATAGGAATTAGTTTATTGGCAAGCCTACTTTATATTTTGATGGGTAGAGTGGCTTATGACCGAAAAGGTCCTGTCTTTCAGGCCTCTATTTGGGCAGCAATTGTTTTAAGCCTCTATACGATTATAGCAAATGCCAGTTATATTTTCATTGGTGTCAAAGGAAAATTAAAAAATGCGGGCGGCTCTATTGCACACGTTGGCTTTGGAATGGTCTTATTAGGGATTTTAATTTCTTCCTCCAATAAAGAAATCATCTCTAACAACGTAAATGGCATACCCGCTCCACTAGGAAAAGGAGAAAATCCAAGAGAAAACCTTACGCTTGTAAAAGATCTTCCTATTGATATGGGATCTTACACGTTAACTTACGTAGGAGACTCCGCTCATCCTAATAAACAACTTTGGTACTATAAGATTCGATTCAAGAAGAAAGATGGCCAAGAAGATTTTGTGTTATCACCCAATGCGTTTGTAAACTATAAAGGAAACCAAGGGTTGATGGCCAACCCTTCCGCAAGACATTATTGGGATCACGATGTATTCACTTATATCACTTCCATACCCGACCCGTCCAACCAAAAAGATACCAGCCGCTTTAAATCGTATGTACAAAAGACTGGCGACACAATTTTCTATGCAAACGGCTATCTAACAGTTGACTCAACAAAAATTAGAAAGGAAGTCCCGAAAGAACTTTTTGGCGAGAATGGTAAATTATTTGAAGTCCCGCTCAACGTATTTTCAAAAACAGGCAGCAACTACAAAATCACATCGAGAAGCGCATTTGTAAAAGGACAGTGGATTGCACTACCTGATACGCTTACTTCAGAAGGATTAATCGTATTGTTAGAGCAAGCTAATGAAACAGGTAAAGTCCAATTGGGAATCAAACAAAGTGATTCACTACTAAAATATGTTACATTGAAAGCATACAAATACCCCTTTATAAAATTGCTTTGGTATGGGGTTTGGATTACCGCAATTGGACTTTTACTTAGCATGTATAATCGAATTAAAAAAAATAGTGCCCAACAACTTACTATATAGACGTAGTTCGATTTTGGCTAACTACCTTATCGGATTACTCCTCTTTTTACTATGTGAGCCGATTTCTTCCGCGCAACAAAAACCTGTGTTTCCAGAGGCCGATTCGATCAAACCGATCCCTACGCTAGCTGAAATTAGTAAACGCTGGGGACCCCATGACACCGTGCTTGTTCCAGCCATTTGGTATAGAAATGAAATTATGAGTTACCGAGAAGAAGACATGGCCTGGATTTCCAATTTGTCACCAGATAAATTAAAAAAACATATAGAGGAGTGGAATCGGCTTCGTAATGCGGTATATGTCACCTACCCCTATGCAAGAGTAGCAGGAAGCACCATCAATGAAATAAATACTAAATTAGAAGGAGTTGACGCTAAGAGTTTACGTAAATCAATTATAAGAAACCGAGAAAAAGAACTACGTGATCAATTTACGGAGCCCTTAACTAACCTTTCGGTATATCAAGGCAAAATATTGATGAAACTAATTAATCGACAAACAGGAAATAATTGTTATGAAATAGTAAAGGAGTTCAAAGGAGGTTTAAATGCAAGACTCTACCAAACAGTTGCCTTTTTTTTTGGCGGCAATTTGAAACAAGATTGGGACCTGGCACAAAACAGAACGGATAGAGATATTGAAAGTATAATTAGAGAGATTGATGGAACCTGGTATAACAACCCTTATAGAAGATAAATTTTCGACTATGCAAGTAGATATTTTAGCCATTGGCGTTCATCCGGATGATGTGGAGCTCAGTTGTGCAGGCACCTTGATCAACGAAATCAAAGCTGGCAAAAAAGTAGCTATTCTTGACTTAACAGAAGGAGAATTAGGAACAAGAGGTACTGCGCAAACACGTTATCAAGAAGCCGCACAAGCGGCCATCATTATGGGTGTTCATGCACGTGAAAATCTAAAAATGAGAGACGGCTTTTTCAAAAACGATGAAACTCACCAATTACAACTCATTCAAGCCATTCGAAAATATCGCCCTTCGGTTGTTTTTGCTAATGCATTACAAGACCGACACCCTGATCATGGACGAGCAGGACAACTCATTGCAGAGAGTTGTTTTTTGTCGGGTTTGCAAAAAATTGAAACCACCGATGAACAAGGACAACTGCAACAAAAATGGAGACCTGCATATGTGTTCCATTATATTCAAGATCGCTTTCAAGAACCTCATTTCATTGTTGACATCACTGCTGTTTTTGAACAACGCATGCAAGCAATTCGTGCCTACACTACGCAGTTTCACAATCCGCAAGACCAATCAAATGAACCACAAACTTATATTTCTTCTAAAAATTTTCTTGCAGCCATCGAAGCAAGAGCTCGATTATTAGGTAAAAGAATTGGCGTAGACTACGCGGAAGGATTTACGTCAGTAAAAAATATTGGGATAAAAAGTCTTGACTCAATTGTATTACATGAAACCTAATGGAAAAGGTTAGCTACACATTCAAAATAACTGCTCCAGAGAAAAAGTATTTATCATGGATGCACCGATTGCTTTTGTTGGCAGGCGTCTTATGCTTATTTCTTACGAATTGGCTCACTAACCATCGCTTATTGTTTACCACTCTCTTAATTTTTCTTTTCCTTTTTTTACAATTTTTATACAAACAAGCAACCACTCGTTCGCTTGTTCATATTGGAGAAAAAGTTACCATCCAACGAGGTGTTTTTAAAAAAACAATTCAGTGGGGAGAGATACAGCAAGTAATTTTGAAAGATGACCTTTTGACAATTGATTTGAAGAATAATCGTGTTATTCAATTGCTCACTGAAAATGATTCTGCTGTGCAAGAAGCTGTATTCAATTCATTTTGTCAGCGTTATCTTTGATTATTATACTCTATGAACAATCCCTATTTATTATACTCTGACGGCAACGGAAATATCTTTGAGGATAAAAGTTTATATGCAACAGGCCGTACGGGTTGGGATGCATTACCAATTCCAACAGAAGAATGGATAGGATTACCAACTGGGGGCAGTTTATATGAACTACCCGGTCGAAAAGCGATTGGCATAGATGTAATCACTGGACAAATGAGGCTTTGTGATAAAGGGTGGGCCGTTGCTGCCTTTATTCCCCCAGCCCATACTGGATTCTACTTGGCCGCTTATGAAAGCGAGCCTAACGCACCTACTTTACCATTGTTTTGTTACACCGCTGCAGGATGGGAAAATGATAAATTTTGGGTACCTGCCACTCGAATAGAAAAAGACATACGGCAAGAATGTGAAGGGTATGATGCAAAAAAAATTGCTGTAGGAACAAAGCAGTTATTGAACAACTACCCTCACAACAGACTCGTCAAACACCTGATGGAAAATTGTTGTCAGACTTACACTTGCCCGGCAGCTCGGAATTTTTCATTGGGAAGATGGGAATGCCCTGTGCCAGTATCTCCGGCTTGTAACGCCAACTGTATTGGTTGTATCTCATTACAGCCAGATGAAGAACCCATTGTATCCACCCAAGATCGATTACAATTCAAACCAACGGTGGAGGAAATAGTTGAATTCACTGTTCCACACCTTACAACCGCTCCCTATCCTATTATCAGCTTTGGTCAAGGTTGCGAAGGTGAGCCGTTGTTGATGTGGGAAACAATTCGAGATGCAATCATTGAAATTCGAAAACACACGCAGAGAGGCAGCATTAATATCAACACGAATGGGTCATCGCCAGACGCTGTTCGATCTCTTTGTCAAGCAGGATTAAACTCCATTCGCGTTAGCACAAATTCAGCTCGTAAGGAAATCTATACGTCTTACTATAGACCCAATAACTATATTTTTGAAGATATTGTTGAGTCGCTCAAAATTGTAACCGCTTTTGGAGGATGGACCTCCATCAATTACTTTGTTTTTCCTGGCATGACAGACTCCATAGAAGAATATGAGGCACTTCGAAAGTTGATCAAAGACACTGATTTGAAAATGATACAATGGAGGAATTTCAATATTGACCCAGATTGGTATCTCGGAAAAATTGGGGTGACAGAAACGGGAGAAGCGATGGGCATCAAACAAATGCAGGCAGCATTAAAAAAGGAGTTCCCTCACTTACGTTATGGTTATTTCAATCCTCCCATGGAACGTATAAAAGGAAATTTCGAAGTGGACTTTGCGCATTGAGATTTAACCAATTTTTACAAGCCCTTTCAGTACAATTAAGGCTTATTTTCGTGTTACTATTTGATTGGAATGACAGCACATACAGATAAAGCCATTCGCAACAAAGCATTAGTTTACACCACTGCATTTAGCATAAGCTTTTTGCTCCTTCTTCTTTTATTAAAGTGGAAATTGCCTGTTTTTGAAAAAGAAACACTTTTACCTTCTGTAGAAGTGGAGGTGAATTGGCCGCCTGATCCCCCGGCTCCATTTGTTGATGGCGGCGGCGGTGGAGGGAATGAGGCATCCTCGACCATTCAGCCAGGTATAGCCGCCAACAATCCTCCTACAAGCGGAGAACAACAAGCGGGTAAAGAAATAGCAGAGGACGCGAATAGTACTAGTTCGGCTGTCCCTTTATCTAAGCTAAAAAAATCTAAGTCGCTGGCAGTGAGTGGATTGAAAATAAAGCCTCAAAAAAATATTGAAACCCCCTCTCCGCCCAAACCCAAGGCATTAATGGGTAAATCAACTAACGGAAATTTGAATGGCGCCACAGCAATCAATGAATTTGAAAAAACAGGAGGCTTTGGAAAAGGAACAGGAACTGGAAACGGACTGGGTGAAGGTGGTGGGCGCGGTGATGGCTTAGGAGGAGGAAACGGGAGTGGAATTGGTACAGGTACAGGGCCGCGTGTGACAAAAGGTGATCGGAGAATCACAAAAACTTACTCGTTTGAGGGAGACTTGAACCGTGCTACTTTGTATGTAAACATTTTAGTTTCCCCTGAAGGAACTGGCAAGTTTATCAGCTTTGCGAAGGGTTCTACCACTACCAGTGCAGCTTATCGACAAGCTATCATCCAATATCTGGATAAAATGCGATTTGATGCAGCAGATCACGAATCCACCGTAACTGTACAGTTCAATTTCCGCATCAATTGATTTAATAGTTCCACTCTTGCCAATTATGAACTATCAAGAGACGATACACTATTTATACGAAAAGCTCCCGTTGTTTTCTCGCATTGGTGAAGCAGCCTACAAAAAAGATCTACATAATACCATTGCCCTTTGTGAGAAGATTGGTAACCCGCACCTAAAAATCAAGACAATTCATATTGCGGGCACTAATGGAAAAGGGTCTGTTAGCCATATGCTTGCTGCTATACTACAACAAGCAGGATACAAAACTGGACTTTACACTTCGCCCCACCTATATGATTTTAGAGAAAGAATAAAAATAAATGGTGAAGTAATTAGTGAACAAGCAGTAGTGGGTTTTACAGAAAGAATTTCCTCGATAATTGATCAAATTAATCCAAGTTTTTTTGAAGTAACCGTAGCAATGGCATTCGATTACTTTCAAAAAATGGAAGTAGACATTGCTGTCATTGAAACTGGATTGGGCGGAAGACTGGACAGCACTAATGTAATACACCCAGCACTCTCCATCATTACAAATATTGGCTGGGATCACATGAATCTTTTGGGAAATACCTTGGAAGATATTAGCTATGAAAAGGGAGGTATAATCAAGGAAAAAACGCCCGTAGTAATTGGGAAATTCCAACCGGAATCTTGGCCTGTTTTTGAGTCTATCGCACAACAAAAAAATACAACCTTACACCTGGCCTCCAACGAAATCACGCTACTCTCCCACCAATGGACTGATGATTATCTAGAAGTGCAACTAAAAAAAGAAAAACAAGTCGTTGCATATCAATTAGACTTGCCAGGTATTTATCAACTAGAAAACGTAGTTACCGTTTGTTGTGCTGTAGATCAACTTATAAAAAATAATTTTACGATTTCGGAGGAAAATGTGACAGCCGGATTAAAAAACACACGATCGCTTACAGGATTTCATGGACGTTGGGAACAAATAGCTAAAGCTCCTTCCATCGTATTAGACGTAGCACATAATGAAGATGGCATCAAACAGGTTATAAGACAATTAGCTGTGACTAACCATCAACAGCTGCATCTAATCATAGGAATGGTAAAGGACAAGGAAATAGATAAGGTGTTGACCCTTCTCCCAAAAGAAGCGACTTTTTACTTTACACAGGCACAATTACCAAGAGCAATGCCTGCAGACGAATTAGCAGTAAAAGCAGCACCATTTGGCTTAATGGGAAAGTCTTTTCATCAAGTAAATGAAGCCCTTCTTGAAGCCCGTAAAAATGCAAGAAAGGAAGATCTGATACTAGTTTGTGGAAGTGTATTTATAATTGGCGAAGTAGATCGATCTATCTGTTGATTCCACAATTATTCATCATTTAAAGCATGCCCAGTGAGTTGTATAAATACATCTTCAAGATTGGCCGCTTTCATTTCTTTTTTTCGTTCAAACCCGGTTTCTATCAATTGATCAATCATTCGATCTGGCGTATCTAATGCAATAATCTTACCCTTATCCATAATTGCAATACGGTCGCATAAGTACTCTGCTTCATCCATATAGTGTGTGGTAAGGACGATAGTGGTTCCTTGCTGTTGAATGGTCCGGATCAATTCCCATAAATTACGACGCGCTTGAGGGTCTAAACCTGTAGTGGGTTCATCTAAAAAAATGACGCGTGGTTGATTCACTAAGGTAGTGGCGATGGAAAATCGTTGACGTTGTCCTCCGCTTAACTCTTTCACTTTTGCTTTAGCCTTCTCTTGCAGATTAACCAAGGACAATATTTCAATAGGATTAACACGACACCCATATAAGCCCGCAAAAAGCTCAATCAATTGTACCAAATTCAACCCCGGATAATACCCGCTACTTTGCAGCTGAACTCCGATTACTTGCTTAATGTTAGCCGCCTGCTCATCCAATGAAAATCCACATACACGCACCTCTCCGCTCGTTTTTTCTCGAAGCGTTTCTACGATTTCCAATGTGGTAGATTTCCCGGCTCCGTTGGGACCCAATAATCCAAATATTTCGCCAGGTAAAACAGAGAATGAGATATCATTCACTGCTTGTAGACTCCCATAAATTTTGACCAAATTTTTTACTTCTATAATTGGTTCAGTCATTTTTCAAATGGTTTTCAAGTTCATTCATCATGGAGGCACTGCCTACAAAAAATGGACAACGTTCATGTAATGAGCGAGGCACTATATCAAGTGTACGAATCAGCCCGTTTGTCGCTTTACCGCCAGCCACTGTCACAATAAAGGCAAAGGGGTTGCACTCATACAAAAGGCGCAATTTGCCATCCGGTTTAGTCGTAGTGCCGGGATACATAAAAATACCGCCCTTAATTAAATTTCGATGGACGTCCGCCACCATACTTCCAATATATCGCTGACGTAGTGGCCCCCCTTCTGCAATAGGTCTTGATTGACAGGATTGAATATAAGCTTGAACCCCTTTTTGAAATTCAAAATAGCTACCATGATTTACGGAGTAAATTTTACCTCGCTCAGGGCAGCGAATGTTTGGATGGCTCAACGTCCATTCTCCAATAGAGGGATCTAATGTAAACCCATTCACACCTCTTCGAGTAGCATACACTAACATCGTGGATGACCCATATACCACATAACCAGCAGCAACTTGTTGACTACCTGCTTGTAAAAAATCTTCTTTTGTTACTACAGTGCCAACCGGTGTAACTCGGCGATAAACTCCAAAAATGGTTCCGATTGATACATTCACATCAATATTCCCACTACCATCTAATGGATCAAATAAACATACATATTTAGAATGAATGCTTTTATCATCGGTAAATGCAACAAACTCATCTAGTTCTTCACTAGCAATACCCGCGCAACTAATACCATGCTGTAAAACGCGAATAAATTGGTCGTTCGCAAATAGATCAAGTTTTTTTACCTTTTCTCCTTGCACATTAATGGTTCCAGCATCACCAAGAATATCAACTAATCCTGCTTTATTTACTTCCACATTTATTCGCTTAGCCGCTAAACCGATATTTCGTAGCAAATTCGACAACTCACCAGTTGCATGTGGAAAGTCCCTTAACTGCTGGATAGTAAACTCATCGAGTGTTTGTACGGTGCGGTTAATTGACATAAGCACTGTTTTGTAAAGTAATGAGCTGTGTAATTTTTTTTGCAACGGGCGAATTATTCAAAAGTGCGGGCTTCCAGCTAGGCATCAAGGCTAACTTTTCAACTAAATTATGTTGAACAGCTGGGAAGTCCGACAAACCACGTAGAATTTTAAAATTAACGGGAGTGCCATCGCGGTCTACAATAAATTCAATACTGACATTTGCTTTTGTAAAACCCTTTGGAAAAATAGATTGTAAAGACTGGGCTGTCTCTTCTAAAAATAGATTCAAAGAAGAGGAACCCCCAGGAAATTGTGGCCATTGGTCAACTATCTCTGTCACTTTTGCGACAGTTCTAACTCTACTTGAAGGCAAAATTTTAACTGCACTTTGTGTGATTTCTTTTTTTGGGATAGAAGCGGTTAACGCAACGGGCTTATCTGACCAACTATTGTTTGCATCATTCACATGATACGCGCCATCCTCTGTGATCATTACAATAGGCAGTTGTTGTGTACGTTGAAAATAGAAATAAGCATCCGCCATTTTTTCAGAAAACGATTTTAAAACAGGGTCGTCTTTGCATAGATCATTTAAATACTCTCTACTCTTTGGCACATCAAAACGGCAGGGGAAAATATGAACAGGAATATAGTCTTGTCCGGCATCTTTAGCATAAGCAGCTAACACATACAACTCATCAATCTGTTGATCGGTAATCGGAATACACCCAACAGTCACACAACTCCCATGAATATAAATATCGCCACCTGGTTTTACAGAATCACTTAATATTCGATCACTCGCATTGGGATAATTTAACCCTAGCGAAAGGTAATAGCTACTAAATGGATTAAACTCATTGATATAATAAAACCCCTCAGGAACTTGATAATCCCCCTGCACACGCTTCGGACCTAAAGAGCCTGCTAATGCACAAACCGGATACGTTTTAAACAAGCTATACGTAGAAGACTTTGCTTCTTTCACCCATACCTCTAATTGGCTATCAAACTTAAAAGAACGAATGTAGAGGGATTGTACAGGCCATTTAAGTTTCTTAACTGCAAATTGTTTTTTTAAGGTATCCAACTTTCGCTGCATCGCTTCCTGCGGTCGAGGAAAACTGCGTTGATAGTCTACAAATGAGAGATAGGACGAATTGGGCCCTGCCCCCAGCGCTGGAGCCGGTTGTGCATTGGTGTTCAATGCAATTAGAATTACAAAAAAAGAAACTTGTTTTTTTAAAGAGTTGTTCATTGATCAAAGATTACCTCTGGCCTCTTGTTCTCTTTCAATCGCTTCAAAAAGCGCTTTAAAATTCCCCTTACCAAAACTCGTTGCTCCTTTTCGTTGAATGATTTCAAAAAAGAGCGTGGGACGATCCTCCACTGGCTTTGTGAATAATTGTAGCAGATACCCTTCGTTATCCCTATCAACCAAAATTCCTAATTCCTTTAAAGGGGTTAAATCCTCATCAATCGTTCCTACTCTTTCCAAAAGGGTGTCATAATAACTAGTGGGGACTTGCAAAAATTCAACTCCTCTCTTTTTAAGATCCGTCACTGTCTTTACTATGTCATTCGTAGCCATTGCCACGTGTTGACACCCCTCTCCATCATAAAAATCAAGATACTCTTCCACTTGACTCTTTTTCTTTCCCTCCGCAGGCTCATTAATGGGAAATTTCACAAATCCATTTCCACTGCTCATCACCTTACTCATGAGCGCCGAATATTCAGTAGAAATATCTTCATCATCAAAAGAAAGTATATTTTTAAAACCAAGCACTTCCTCATAAAAATTGACCCACTTATTCATTTGATTCCAACCAACATTTCCTACACAATGATCCACATATAGTAAGCCACAATCTGCAGGTTTAAAATATGGATTGGACCAAACCTTATAACCTGGCATAAAAACCCCTCGATAATTTTTTCTTTCAATAAAAAGATGCACCGTGTCACCGTAGGTATGAATACCACTCATGATCAACACGCCGTCTTTGTCTTCCAATCGGGTTGGCTCTAGGTAACTTTTAGCACCTCGCTTGGTTGTTTCTTCCCATGCTTTTGCTGCATCCTGCACACGAAGAG
>CAYFLE010000019.1:0-2446 GCA_964343645.1 uncultured Chitinophaga sp.
AACCAAAGTAGTTTTACTTGCTTTAGCGTAAGCATATATTGGAAGGCCAGATTTACTATGAAATTATATTATTACAACCGTAAAATACGTATGTATAATGCTAAAAGGCCTAGTAATTTCTACTGAGGCCCTTTATATAAGTGAATATGCTTATCTATTTATATTCAAGTAGCATCGTTCTCCAAGTGTAAATGATGCAGAATTCTATGAATTAAGGGAGTTAATAAAACCCCTAGGTTAGTGACAAATACAAGCCCACTAAATAAGGCATAAAAAGAGGAGAATAATTTCCCTGCGTTGTTGCTAATATTTACAACAGGCCCCATTCCACTTAGGATCATGCTGGCGTTGTGGAAAGCGTCAATCCAAAGACAATTGGCCAAAAAATGATAGCCAATCGTGCCTATGCAAAGTGAACTCGTAATGATTGCAAATGTGTAGGTAAGATTAGTTTGAAGTCTTTTTATAAATACACGACGAGTGGCAAGGGGTTCTTTTCTTTTTTCGTACATGCGAGAACATTTTCAACAATTTATTCAAATTAATTGAATCAATCGTTAAAACTTTACGCATGTCTTTTTGCAGTGAGTCTATTGCGCCAACAGCTTGCTTTACTTGATTGTGGGGTAGGGCGCTTTGGTTCTTCATAATATTTTAATACCTCATGTCATGTTAGTTGTGATAACAATAGCAAAATAGACTCTGAGAAAAAGGTTTGAAATGACAATTGTCAATTCTCAATTGATTTTTATAATGCGCCATGCATAATTGAGTATGGTTGTTAACTTAATTAGTATATTGTATAAACATAAAATTCAACCTATGCGATTGTTTTTAATAACTCTTGTTTTGCTTACTACTAATTGTTGCATAAATGGTCAAGCAATTGAAAAAATAGTTGATCGTAAAGCGGCCCGTTCTACATTTCAGGATTTGAAATTTGGGATGTTTATCCACTGGGGGGTCTCTAGTTCATTAGGGGCTGGTGAATGGGTGATGAATAATCGCGGGATTCGTGTAGAAGATTATAAGCAATTGAAGGAATCTTTTTATCCTTCTGCTTTTAATGCAGCTACCTGGGTGAGCGCCGCTAAACGAGCGGGTATGAAATACATCGTTTTTATATCTCGACACCACGATGGATTTTCTAATTGGGATACGCGCTATTCCGATTGGAAAATCACGAATACGCCCTATGGAAAAGATGTGTTAAAGCAGTTGGCTGCTGAGTGTCAAAAGCAAGGGATGAAATTGGGACTATATTATTCCACACTCGACTGGTCGCGTGATGATTACCCATATGAAACGGGAAGAACCGGTAAGTCTAGCGGTCGTACTCTAAAGAGTGATTATGCTTCTTATTTGCAGTTCATGAAAAATCAATTAACTGAATTGCTTACTAATTATGGGCCAATAGTATCCGTTTGGTTGGATGGGCATTGGGATCAAACAAATCCAGAAGGAGATGCTGATCGAAGTTCTCGCATAGATTGGAAGTATGAGGAGTTGTATTCACTAATTCATCGGTTGCAGCCTACTTGTTTAATTGGAAATAATCACCACTTGACTCCCTTCCCTGGGGAGGATTTTCAAATGTTTGAAAGAGATTTACCTGGGCAAAACAAAAATGGCTTGAGCTTTCAAGCTGTTTCTGAAAGTTTGCCTTTGGAAACTTGTGAAACCATGAATAATTCATGGGGTTATAATATAACTGATCACGCTTATAAAACTGTTCCCTCTATTATTCAAATGTTGACAAATGCAGCTGGATTAAATGCTAATTTATTATTGAACGTTGGTCCAATGCCTTCGGGAAAAATTCAAAAGCAGTTTTTAGACACGCTTGCAAAAGTGGGGGATGAAAAAATTCGGAACTACTATTTATAAAACTAGAGGAGTGGAAGTGCCGAATCAAAATTGGGGGGTTATGACTACAAACGGGGCTTCCTATTATTTGCATGTATTTCAACCAAACAATGAAAGGGAGATTTTATTACCTAATTGGGATAAACCCATCTCCACCATTACAACTTTTGAAGATCGTGTTGTTGTTCCTTACACCTTATCAGCAAAGGGACTGACGCTAAAAATACCAAGTACATCAATCAGCAACTCAATTGATCAAATCATCGAGATAAAGCTATCTTCGGCAAAAAAATAGCATGTCTGCTGTTACTATTGACCGGTTGTTGAAGATCATGGATGATTTACGCGAAAAATGCCCATGGGATCAAAAGCAAACAAATGAATCGCTTCGCTCCTTAACGATCGAAGAAACCTATGAACTAGCCGATGCTATAACTGAAGGGAATGCAAAAGCCATCCGTGAAGAATTAGGCGATTTATTACTACATATTGTTTTCTATTCAAAAATTGGTGCTGAAAAAAACCAATTCACTTTTCAAGAAGTGATCGATGGCATTTGTGAAAAGCTTATTCATCGTCA
>CAYFLE010000019.1:2456-13607 GCA_964343645.1 uncultured Chitinophaga sp.
GTTAAAGTGGAAAATGAAGAGGAGGTGAAGAAAAACTGGGAGAAGTTGAAAATGAAAGAAGGTAAATCTTCCGTACTCGGCGGAGTTCCTGTTAGTTTACCAGCACTGGTGAAGGCCATGCGATTGCAAGAAAAATCAAAACAAGTTGGATTTGAATGGGAAAATGCAGCTCAGGTATGGGAGAAAGTAGAGGAAGAGTTAGACGAATTCAAAGCAGAGGTGGATGCATTGCAAGACAACCCGCTAGGCGAGGGATTCAAATCAAAAATGGAGGAAGAGTATGGTGACTTACTTTTTTCGCTGGTAAATTATGCTCGGTTTTTAAAAATAGATCCTGAAACTGCCTTAGAGCGTACTAATAAAAAATTTATACACCGTTTCCAATTGATGGAAAAGGAAGCGCAAGTGCAGGGTAAAAAACTGACTGATATGTCGCTTACGGAGATGGATGAAATTTGGAATCGAATCAAGCATCTTTCTCGAAAATGATCCCTTGAAAAGGCCTACCTTTGCCCCGCTAAAAACGAGTGGATCGCTTCATGAAGAATATCAGAAATTTTTGCATTATTGCTCATATTGACCATGGTAAATCTACCTTGGCTGACAGGCTTTTGCAGGTTACGAATACCATTTCTGAGCGCGATATGATGGATCAGGTGCTGGATGACATGGATTTGGAGCGAGAAAAGGGTATAACCATCAAAAGCCACGCCATTCAGATTAATTATCGCCATAAAAACGGTCAAGAGTACATTCTTAATCTGATTGACACACCCGGTCACGTGGACTTTAGTTATGAAGTAAGCCGAGCCTTGGCAGCTTGTGAAGGATGCCTCCTTTTAGTAGATGCCACTCAAGGGATTCAAGCGCAGACAATCAGTAACTTATACCTTGCAATTGAAAATAATCTAGAGATCATACCGGTCATTAATAAGATCGATATGGATGGGGCCATGATTGAAGAAGTGGAAGACCAGATTGTTGATTTAATTGGCTGTAAGCGCGAAGATATTTTAAGAGCGAGTGGTAGAACTGGGCTGGGAGTGGGATCTGTGTTGGAGGCAATTGTAGAACGAGTGCCAGCCCCCGTTGGCGATCCTGGGGCTCCTTTGCAAGCGTTGATATTTGATTCTGTGTTCAACTCATTTCGTGGAATTATCGTCTATTATCGAATTTTAAATGGATCCATTAAAAAGGGAGATCTTGTAAAGTTTGTTTCTACCGGTCAACAATACAATGCGGATGAAATTGGAATTCTAAAGCTCAAAATGACCGAAAAAAATTTAGTGAGCACTGGTGATGTAGGCTATATCATTACGGGTATTAAAAATGCAAAAGAGGTTAAAGTTGGAGACACAATCACTTTAGCTTCTAATCCCAATCCTGAGGCAATCAAAGGTTTTGAGGAAGTAAAACCAATGGTATTTGCTGGCATATACCCAGTCAATACAGATGATTTTGAAGAGTTAAGGGATTGCATGGACAAACTGCAATTAAATGATGCGTCCTTGACCTTTGAATTGGAAACTTCGCAAGCGTTAGGTTTTGGATTCCGATGCGGATTTTTAGGGATGTTGCATATGGAAATTATCCAAGAGCGTTTAGAGCGGGAGTTCAATCAAACGGTCATTACAACGGTCCCTAACGTAAGTTTTATTGCCACTACCACCAAGGAAAAAGTAGTCATTGTCAATAATCCAACCGAGTTCCCAGATCCAGTTAAAACAGATCATATTGATGAGCCTTTTATTCGTGCGCAGATTATTACGAAGCCCGAATACATTGGTAATATCATGACCCTTTGCCTAGGTAAAAGGGGAATTTTGATTAATCAACACTACTTGACACCTACTCGGGTGGAGTTGATTTTTGAAATGCCGTTGACCGAAATCGTGTTTGATTTTTATGATAAATTAAAATCGCAAACGCGTGGATACGCCTCCTTTGATTATCACCCAATCGAATACCGCGTGAGTGATATTGTGAAAATGGACATCCTATTAAATGGCGATAAGGTTGATGCACTTTCTGCCTTGATTCATAGAAGCAGGGCGCAGGATTTTGGAAGAAAGTTGTGTGAAAAATTAAAAGAATTACTTCCACGTCAGCAGTTTCAAATTGCTATACAAGCCGCAATTGGCGCAAAAGTAGTTGCGAGAGAAAACATTTCAGCGATGCGTAAAGACGTAACAGCTAAATGTTACGGCGGAGATATCAGTCGTAAAAGAAAGTTGTTGGAAAAGCAGAAAGAGGGAAAAAAGCGGATGGCACATAGGTCCATTTATGTTCCACATCGCCATTTTCAGAAATTAAGTGGTCAACTAATATGAGGTCCATGTCTGGGATATAATTCATGAGGATACTGGCGTCTTTTTTATATTCTACTTGGATACGATATTGAGTAGGTAGTACAACACTGTCTTTTTGATAGCTGAAAAAAGGTCCACCAAATAAGGGCTCTCCTTGCTGGGTAAAATGTAGTACTTCCATCCATTTAATGGTACTCATGGCGTTATTGGCATCAATGCCAAAAAGCGTATAATAGGATTTTCCTTGAAAATCTTTTTTGATAATATTGTAGTAAGTGGCCCCTCGCTGCCGATTGTAATAATCGTTGTATTGTAAGTTCCAGGTTATAATTCTAAAACTGGAATCTGGTGCATACAATTTAGAAATTCCTTTAACTGAGTCAAAGGGAAAATGAAAGGAGTAAGGAACTTGCAGGGCTCTGACAAGCGTTCGGGTAAATTGACTATCCGAAACCATTCGGTCCTCGGTCAAGCTATCCGTATTTAAGTAATAGGCAAACTCTTTTAACGTATCCTGATACGATTGTAATTTTTTAATACTAGTTAGTGAAATTTTGGAGAGCGCAGAAGAGGCTAAAGAAGTTGGTGCTACCTGGGCAATGGAACCGACATAAAAAAAGCAAGTAAATAATAATATGCTGATAGCTTTCATGCGATTTTTATTTTTTTGCAAGCTCTTGAATGGTATTGATCATTCTTTCCCAATTATATTTTTTCTTTTCTTCAACAAGTTCGCTATGAAAGTAATCTTCTCCTAATTCATAATAACGTATAATGGCATCGGCTATTGTTTGGGGGCTAGGGTTGCATACTAATCCCACTTTTTCATGAGGCACCATTTCTGGTAGTCCTCCCACGTTGGTGACAATCATCGGTTTTTCAAAATGATAGGCGAGGGGGGTCACGCCACTTTGGGTTGCCTGGCGATAAGGCTGTACTACTACATCACAAGCACAGAGATACTGGGCAATTTGATCATCTGCAATAAAATGATTTTCTATACGAACCGCGTTGCTTAATTGATGTTGTTTGATAAAAGAAGTGTAAGGTTCCTCTTTTTCGTAAAATTCACCTGCAATAATCAACTTGATATGTTGTTGTTGGATTCGTTTATCACACATCGCTTCTAGCAAAAGGTCAAGCCCTTTGTACTTTCTGATGAACCCAAAAAACAAGATTACTTTTTCTTGCAGGGGGATATTCAATTTTTCTCTTGCAACCGATTTGGGGATTGAATTTCCAAAATGATCATAGAGCGGATGAATAGTCAGTTGGATAGGTTTTCGTGGAATTAACTTCTTTAAATCCTCCTCCACTTTTTGACTCATGACAATAAATGCGTCACAACTCTTAAAAAAATAAGTAGAAAACAAACGGTCTCCCGGTCTTTTCTCATGCGGAATAGCATTATCCGCAATACAAATAATTTTGGTTTCCTTTCTTTTGATGATTCGCAGTAGGGTTCCTAAACAAGGACCCATAAAGGGAATCCAAAACCTAACTACAACAAGCGAAGGTCTTTTTTGGCGTATTCTCAATCCTATTTTAATCCAGTTGATTGGATTAATTGAATTGATCACGGAGTGGATAGTGAGATTTTTAGGCGCAGGACTAGTTGTAAATTGGGATTTGCCAGGGAAAAGAAAAGAAGGGTATTGCAGAGAAAAAGACCAAATTTCACAGGGATGTCCGTTTTCTTGGAAGGCACGTGCAAGCCGCTCATTAAAACTTACAATACCACCTCCCCGCAGCGGATGTGCCGGCCCTATAATAAAAACAGCCCCCATTAAAGTCCAGTTTGAGTTTCTATCAAATAGTGATTACGGGTGGAAGAATTCCGCGCAATCAACTCACCTAAATAACCAGCTAGAAATAACTGCATCCCAATCATGATCAATGTAAGTGCAATGTAAAATCCTGGGCGATTGGTTAGTGCAAAATCGGTATTCAAGATTTTTGAAATAACAAGGTAACCCGTGACAAAGAGTCCTGCTAAAAAGCAAAGAGAACCCCATAAGCCAAAAAAATGCATGGGTCGTTTAGAAAACCTGCCCACAAATGAAATTGACAAAAGGTCTAAAAATCCATTCACAAAACGATCCCATCCAAATTTGGAAACACCATGTTTCCTTTTTCGATGCTCAACTACTTTTTCGCCAATATTGGTAAAACCAGACCATTTAGCTAATACAGGAATATAGCGGTGCATTTCACCGTATACTTCTATACTCTTCACTACATTTTTACGATAAGCTTTCAGTCCGCAATTAAAATCATGTAAACGAATGCCTGACATATTACGAGTCACCGCATTAAAAAATTTTGAAGGAATATTTTTTGTTAGCGTATTGTCATAACGAACTTTCTTCCATCCACTCACCAAATCGTACCCCTCTTGCACGATCATTTTTCTGAGACCTGGTATTTCCTCTGGTGAATCTTGTAGGTCTGCATCCATTGTGACCACTACATCTCCTTTCGCTGCGGTAAAACCCACTTGTAAGGCAGCAGATTTCCCATAGTTGCGTTGGAATTTGATCCCTTTAATATTGGCGTTTTTTTGTCGTAAGGATTCTATGACACTCCACGATTGATCCGTACTGCCGTCATCAATATAGATCACCTCATAGCTGGTGCCTTCGCGTAGCATCACTTGCTCAATCCATTCGGATAATTCCGGCAAGGATTCTGCTTCGTTTAAAAGAGGAATGATAATAGAAAGGTCCATTATTTCTTTTGTAAGGTCAATCCAAGTGAGCTGATCACACTAGCCAAGGCGCCTGCCATCAAATATCCGAAAATTGAGCGGGAAATCAGTGCGGTATTATACCCCTCTCGATATAGTTTAACATCCTGTTCTATTTCAACCGGGGTTTTATTCTGTTCTTTTTCTAATAAAGCTTGAAAAGCTTTTGCAGACTCTTCACGTAGCTCAGGGTGAAAATAGGCAAACGCATAAGTGAATACGGCCATCACTAAGGTAATTAGGATGAAATGCCTGAATCCCATTTGAAAATAATCGCCAAATTTAAATTCGGGCTTACGACGTAGCCAGAGTGTAAATAAAATGCTCAACGCAAATACTAAATAAACAAGTAATTGTGTAGTGCTTGGGGTTAGCAAGGTGTTATTATAGCCCACCCAACTAATTCCCATCATCAGAGCTCCAGTAACTAAAGCTCCTGTGAATTTATGAATCATCATGTGTTTAGCGTGATGGCGTTAGGGTGTAAGGTGCCTACTACTTTTCCGGTTAGTTTCAAACCTAAAAAGGGAGAATTTTTGGATTGCGATTTTGTATTTACCTCTGTGGGAGTCCAGCTTATAGTTGGATCGAAAAGGGTAAACCTGATTTTTTCGTTTTCCTGTATGGTAGGGATTGGCAAGCCAAATATTTTCCGGGGATTGATCGCCAACAATTCAACCGTACGTTCAGGGGTCAGCCCTTTTACACAAGAATTTGTCACGGCGTAAGCGGTTTCTAACCCTATCATCCCATATTGCGCATTTTCGAATTCTACTTTTTTGCTATCGGATTCATGAGGTAAGTGGTGGCTGGCTATACAATCAATCACTCCATCAGCAAGGGCTTGTTGCAATTGTTTCCGATCGTTGGTGGTTCTTAAGGGAGGGTTTACTTTTAAATTGGTGTCGTAGTTGACTAAATCTTCATCACAGAAATAAAGATGATAAGGAGTCACGGAGCAACTTACGTTGTTTCCTGCTTTTTTTGAATTACGTAGAAGATCTATAGAGGTTGCAGTACTTAATCCAGTTAAATGAAGTTTAGATTCTGCATATGCACAGAGTGCAATATCTCGTGCTACCACAAGTTCTTCTCCTATACTTGGCTTACCGGGAAGTCCTAATTGAGTAGAAGTAATCCCTTCATTTACCAAGCCGCTTGGGTTGATATGATGATCATCGGGTAATTGAATGACTACTGCATCAACCGCTTTCACATACTGCAAAGCCTTAATCAATAACCCGGAGGATTGCACACATTTCAACCCATCAGAAAATGCGATAGCTCCATTAGCGCTCATGTCATACATTTCTGCTAATTCTTTTCCTTCATTGTTTTTTGTGATGGCGCCAATAGGATGAATTGTAGTAGGCAAATGTTGGCTTTTATGTAAGATGTACTCAACGCCCGCTTTGTTATGTATAACTGGATTCGTGTTGGGGATGATTAAAACATCGGTATAACCGCCCGCTGCTGCCGCTAGCGCGCCAGTTTGTAGCGTTTCCTTTTGTTCAAATCCTGGGTCCGCAAAATGAGCAAAGCTATCTACCCAACCTGGCGAAATACACAAGCAAGGACTAGTGATCGTTTGATCAACGGAGGAGTCGTTAACAGTGCCAATTTTGGAAATGATCCCGTTTTGAATGAGGATATCTACTTTTTTGCCGTTGAACGCAGATTGGGGGTCAACGACAAGAGCTTGCTTAATGAGGAGCTTCATTAAGGTTCAAAGTTACAGCTTGCCATCCGTTCCAAAAAATCTGAGAAAATGCGCTAAATTTGCACTCCCCAGATCAAAATTTGGAGCGGGACGTAGCGCAGCCCGGTAGCGCACTTGCATGGGGTGCAAGGGGTCGCTAGTTCGAATCTAGTCGTCCCGACATTTAAGGCCCTGACCACATCCAGTCAGGGCCTTTTATTTATGAGTACCTTCAATTAATAATAGGTTTAAATGAGACTACTTTTTTTATTCTTGCTTTTTGCTTTTCAGCAAGTTGCAAATGCCCAGCCCTCACAAAAAAAATTACTAAAAGAAGTTAATCTATTTCATCAGGCGCTAGTCAAAAAGGACCTTCTACAACTGGAATCAAGCACACACCCCGATTTAATTTATCAACATAGTAATGGGTGGATAGAAACAAAAAAGGAGCAAATCGAAAATGTAAAAACGAGTTATTTGGTCTACCACCAATTTAAAGAGCGGGCTATGCAGATCGAACAAAAAAAACGCGAGGCAAAGGTTTCCTTTCAAGCAACGATCGATGTCACATTAAAAGGAGAGCGCCACACATACGTGTTAAATGTGCAAGAAAAATGGGTTCAAGTAGGAAAGCATTGGTTAATCATCAATAGGCAAGCTACTCGATGAGGCTTAGTAAAACATCCCGCACTTTGCTATGGAGTGCCAATATTTGGTATTTCGGAGAAGGTATGATAGGGCCACTGTATGCAATTTTCACTGAAAAGGTGGGTGGTGATATTCTTGATATTACCTGGGCTTGGTCTGTCTATTTAGTTTGTACCGGAATCTGTTATATCCTATTTGGAAGAATTTTTAATCGAAAAAAATACAAGGTCGAAATGATGGTGTTTGGGTATAGCTTAAATGCTTTACTAACCTTCGGTTATTTGCTGGTGGATAATCCCATGAAATTATTTATGGTACAAGTAGGTTTAGGAATTGCAGAAGCAATCGGCACGCCTTTATGGGATACGCTTTATGCTTCAAGCTTGCATGATTGTCTACGGGTCAGTCGCAAATTGTTTCTGGGCTTGCTTTTGGACTTGGAGGAATGTTGACTTATTATTTTTCTTTTACGGTTTTGTTTATTGTAATGGGGGTAGTGCAATTATTAGCCGCAGCTACAGCTTCACAACTTTTGAAAAGATCAACATAGTGAAACTGGAGGTTTTATTTATCTTTGAACTATAAACTTTAATTATATGAAGACGGTACGCTTTTTAATTCTTGCATTTTCATTTTTACTTGTACAAGAAATCAATGCTCAATACGAGTTTAAAATTATCACCACCGTAGAGTCTATTATCCCGAGTGGATTGGGCCGTTCACGTTTGATTGAGAATACAGGCGATGTCAATGCAGAAGAGCTGACTACAGAAAGAAAAGAGGGCACTGATAGTCGTCAAGGCAGTATCAAGCGTTCCGAGGTAAAAATTGACGAGTTGAATGAAACCAAACTGCTAAACTTTTTCAATTTTGGCGGAATTAATTTTAGAAATATAGCCTCCAATGATGCGGTGATTACCTCTAAATTAAATGCATTAACAAAAGAGGGTTGGGATTTAGCCTATGTTACCTCTGCGGTGGAAAGTAATGGAGGAAAGGATGATGGAGAAGGCATATTTATTACTCGATTCATATTTCGTCGATTAGTCGCAACTGGTAAAAAGTAATTTAGGTGACTACTTTTACAGTAGGCAAATTATTTACCGGCACAAACTGGTTACATAACCAAATCATCTCGTTGGAGAGTGGGGTCGTTAAGAGTATTACACCCTCTAAAAATTCTCCTACTGTCGATTTGCTAATTCCTCCTTTTATAGATCTGCAATTGTATGGGGCTGGAGGCTATTTATTTTCTGAGCATCCTACTAGTCAAACTTTAGAAATAATTCATTCACATTGCTTATCGGCTGGCACTACTTATTTTATGCCCACGCTTGCCACAAATTCAATCGATGTTTTTTGTAAAGGCATTAAGGCTGTGCAAGATTATTGGGCACAAGGCGGAAAGGGTTGTATCGGACTACATTTGGAAGGGCCTTGGATTAATCCTCTAAAAAAGGGGGCACATGATTCAGCTTATATTCATTCTCCAAGTTTAGGTGAGGTTCATACGTTGCTTCAGCAATCAAGTGGAGTGGTCAAAATGGTTACGCTAGCCCCTGAAATCTGTACTAAAGAGGTGATTGATTGTTTAGTTGAAAATCAAATTCAAGTTTCTGCCGGTCACTCTGCAGCAACTTATGAGGAATCAATAAATGGTTTTTCTAATGGGATACGTTGTGTTACGCATCTTTTTAATGCGATGTCTCCCTTTCAGCACCGAGCACCTGGTTTAGTGGGTGCAACCTTGCATGATTCCCAGGCGATGGCTAGCATTATCCCCGATGGGCATCATGTTGACTGGTCGGTAATATCTATTGCACACCGGCTGATGGGAGATCGACTTTTTGTAATAACTGATGCAGTTACTGATTGTCATTCGGGGCCCTATCAGCACGAGTTGAAAGGGGATCATTATGTTGCAAATGGGGTACTAAGTGGTTCAGCGTTAACCATGCTGAAAGCCTTCAATAATTTGATTCAGGAGGTGCAACTTTCTGTTGAAGACGCCACTAACTTATGTACAGTTAACCCTGCAAGGGCCGTTGGGGTAAATAATCTGCTTTCCCCCATTCAAGTAGGTGAAAAATTACAAGGTATATCTCTGAATCGAAAGGGTAAATCTTTTGAATTAATTCAAGTGTATGACTGATGCTCGAAAAGAAAAGCTAATTCAGGTTATTCAAAATAGGCAATTTGACGTAACGCTGGTGTTAGAAAATGTGTTTGATCCGCATAACATTTCTGCAGTCATGCGTACCTGTGATGCAGTGGGCGTTCAGGAATTGTATATTCTAAACACAAAAATTCCTCGTCATAAAAAATGGGGGGCCAGAAGTTCTTCTAGTGCAGCAAAATGGCTAACTATTCATCAATATGAGGAGGTGGATGCTTGTTTCGCCGCAATTAGAAAACGTTATCCGCGTATATTGACTACTCATTTATCCAGCGATGCTACTTCGCTCTACGCATTGGATTTATCTCTTCCTACCGCTTTAGTATTTGGCAATGAGCATAGCGGCGTATCGGAAGAGATACGTGCAAAAGCAGATGGAAATTTTATTATTCCTCAAGTTGGTATTATTCAATCTTTAAATATTAGCGTTGCTTGTGCGGTTACACTGTATGAGGCATACCGCCAAAAAGAGAAGGCTGGACATTATTCAGGTGCTAATTCTACAAATGCAGGCAGGGAACAACTCTCGATAGAGTGGGGAGTGAAATAGTCTAGCGTGTTATAAACTCTCTACTGATTCTGCTCGCTTGGCTTTCAACGAATAAATACTCACATTTAATTCAAATCCTATTAGCAGAATCAATGAATTGATAAAAATGAGTATCATAATGATGAGTACTGTGCTTATAGAACCATAAAGCTGGTTGTAATGCGAAAAATTGGTTACCCACCAAGATAGTGCCCCTGAGGTGATTAGCATAAGGCCGGTTGCTAAAATAGATCCTGGGTTAACTAATTTCCATTTTTCGTGTACAGAGGGAGCTAAACGATAGATAAACGAGATACAGGAAAAAAAGAGGAAGAAGATGACGGCCCAGCGGAGATTTGAAATAAGGTCTATTAACGTGGTGTTTTGAATTCCTAGCCACTTGAGTACTACCTCTCTTGCAATCAACATCATCAAAGAGCTGATTACAAAAATGTAGAGTAGCAGGGTTAATTGAAGGGCGGCCTTTCTACGCTGCCAGTTCTTTCTTTTTTTAAATCCTGCATAGTTCTTGTCAAAAGAACGCATAATGCCCATCATCGCATTGGACGAAAAGTAAAGAGAAAGTATAAATCCAAATGAAAGTAGTCCGTTACGAGGGTTATTGATGAAGTCTTTTAAAAAACTGATTAATACCGCATTGTTTTTTTCGCCAGGTATTACATCACGGATTAAGCTGTATAATTCAACTTGAAAAGTAGAGGTGATTGGTAAATGCGGAATCAGCGTAAACAAAAAAATGATCGCCGGCGGAATCGCCATTACAAAATTGAATGCGATGGCTGAAGCACGTTCAGTCATTCCAATTGTTTGAACTTGCTGGAAAAAGAATGCGACTACCTGATAAATAGGGACACCAGAAAAACCAGGGAGTGAGGTAGTGCGGCTTTTATTTAAAACGGCCACAACTATTTTTTGTGTCAGTAATCTATTTTTTATTTTTTCGAATAAGCTCATTGGGTTCTTTTCAGTTGCGCATCATGAAATAGTTTAACATATCGCTGATGTTCTTTATAGGTAGAAGAA
>CAYFLE010000019.1:13617-14770 GCA_964343645.1 uncultured Chitinophaga sp.
ACAAAAAATAAATAATCGGTTTTAGGGGCATCTAAAACTGCTTGTAAAGCTTGCAAGGAGGGCGTGCAGATTGGACCCGGAGGTAAGCCTGAGTGTTGATAGGTATTATAGGGAGAGGCGATGGCTAAGTGTCCATAAAGGATTCTGTTTAATTTAAAATTACGTGATGCATATTTAGCTGTGGGATCTGCTTGCAGCTTCATGCCTATTTTTAGTCGATTCAGATAAGTGCTAGCAATTTTAAAGCGATCTTCAGGGTGGTTTGTTTCTTCTTCAATAATGGCGGCCAGTGAAGAGACTTCAAGTGGGGATAAGCCCATTTTTTCTGCCTTTTCCTTGTTGGAGGGCGTCCAAAACTGATACCAGCTCTGCTCAAATCGACTTATAATTTGTTTAGGATTCTCCGACCAATTTAGTTCGTAGGTATAAGGCATCACCAATGACAGTACCTGATTGGTGTCAACAGAAAAAGAAGCTAAAGAATCATTATTTTTTAGGTAAGTGATTAATTCCATCGAATCGATCTTTGAATCGATTCTTTCACCGATGAGTCCAGCCAATTCCTCACGTGTCCGAATTTTGTTGATGACAAGTTTTACGGGAGTGTGTTTTCCATTTTTTAGATTTCTAACTAACTGAAAAACACTCATTCCTTTTTTTATTTTATATCTGCCTGCTTTTATATTTTTTACATGACTGAAGTCCAATAGGTAAGAAGCCCAGCGGCTGGTTGAAACAATTTTATCACTAGTAAGTTTTGCTAGTGCTGCTTCTTTGTCAACTGTTGTTGGCAAATAAAAGTAGGCGTTATCATGCTCATTTAATGTAGGTCCAAATACACCCCAAACTATCCATCCTGCTAGCGCAGTAAATACCACAAGGAGTAGGAATAAAATTTTTTTCATTGCGTGTGCAGTAATTTAATAAAAAACCCCACGAGTGAGTGGGGTTTAATAAAAAAGTTAGCTTAAAATTACTTAGAAGGTGTACGTGTTACAGGGGCAGGCAAACTAGTGGCAGCAGGCGTGGTTGGAGTAGCCGGCACTTGCGCAGGTACAGTCAGGCCACTCGCATCTTTTGCTCGATCGCTTCCCGTTGCAGTGGACCCGCCTTGAATAAAGAAAACAGAGATAAGGCATAAGATACCTACTAC
>CAYFLE010000020.1:0-10601 GCA_964343645.1 uncultured Chitinophaga sp.
ATTAAGCCTGCCGCTAGCGTTCATCCTGAGCCAGGATCAAACTCTCCATTGTAAATGATGTTTGATACTGACATTTTAAAATTCTCAAGAGAAAATTAACGTGTCAAATCGAATTGTTTTCGTTTGACTTACCTTTTAGTTTCACTCTCGTACGAGACGAGAATGAGTGCTATTGTTTCCCAACTTTCAAAGATCTTGGGCCGTTTCCAGCCTACCCGTTTTTGGAACGGGAGTGCAAAGGTAAGGGCCAATTTATTTCTACCAAATTTTTCGAGATTTATTTTCCAACAAAAACCGATTCTTTTGGCGTGAAAATCAAGTGATTTGTAAAGATCTGAACTCGCTTTTTTAAAAGCGGACGGCAAAGATAGAGCAATTGAAGTTACTGGCAAATATTATCCGAGCTTTTTTTCTGAAAAAATGCTGATAATCAATGAAACTGAGCGCTGGTAAGGGTTTGAAGGATTAAAATCCGACCTCCTCCAGGAATAATCCATGCGCCGGTGCGGCAAAACTGGCTTTGGTTCAATCTCGGGATTCGATTATTTCTCTAAACTGACTCAGCGTTAACTTTTCTCTACCTACTAATAACATGGTGGAAACCAATGCCCTGACCATGCCTCTTAAAAAACGATTGGATTGAACTTGATAGAGCAAACTACCATCCTCTTCGATCCAGCGACTGTCTGTTACTTGACAAATGAAAGTTTTTACCTGTGTGTTTCTTTTTGAAAAACTAGTAAAGTCCTGGTAAGCTAGCACTAAAGAAGCAGCCTCTTGCAAAAGATCTTTGTTCAATCGGTAGGGAAAGTACCAGGCACGGTCTTCTAAAAAAGGATTTTTTTCATTGTAAGTGTAGTACCGATATCTGCGATATTTCGCATCAAATCGGCAATGCGCATCGGACTTCACATTGTGCACGTTTTCTATCACAATATCTCCGGGCAAAATCGCATTCATCTTATACAAAAACTGTTCATGCAATGGCTGTTCAAAATCAAAATGAAAAAAATTTTGCCGAGCATGTACACCAGCATCGGTACGTGATGAACCCGTCAAGGTGACAAATTCTCGTTGCAAAACTTGAAATGCCTTTTCAACTTCTGCTTGAATGGTATGCGCATTTTCTTGGGTTTGAAAACCACTGTAGGCGGTCCCCTTATAAGATACTTCTAAAAAATACCGTGCCATTTACTGGATCATTGCTTTAAATCGTTGCGCAAGTTCTTGACTAGTAAAAACAATTTCTAACTTTTCAAAATGTGTGCGATCCGTCACATACAACCACGCTTCTAATAGAAAATCATATTTCGATTCCTCTGTTTTAAAAACTGAACAGAATTGTTTGATCTGCAAAACCGTAAAGCAATTTTCTTGAAAATGCTTAGACATACTTAACAATCGCTTTGTATCAGAAGGTAGCGCAACTAATGTGCGCGCAATAGAATCTACTAATTCTTGTACAGGAATATTTTTGCAACGCGGATTAGTAATAGTAGTGGAAATTGGAATCATTTGATCAATTTGAATCACCTTTTCGGGTTCACTTAATTTTGGCTGCTTAACAGAATCAATTTTGACTACATCAGTCGTAGGCGTGATAATTGGAGACGTAATAATTGGAGGCGTAATTGATTTTTTTTGCACGGTATCTTTCACTACTTCACTTCGCGCGCGCAAACTTGGATCTCCTGCTGCCAGCGAGAGCAACGTTGCAAAATCTGAACTGTCTTCCACTGCCCTATTTTGTGCAACGCTTATTTCGATTGGCTTTTTACTGTATTGCACTTTTAAACTTCGCCAATCCATCAGCCCCCATCCTTTGTCCCCGAAATCTTTTAATAGATAGCCACGATCCGATTGATTGACCGACAAGTGAAAAAACTGGGTTGGCCATTTCTCTGCAGGGAAAACAACCTCTACTTGGTAAGCCGTATCAATGAGCTTCGATAATATTAAATAACCCGATTGAGAGGATGTATAACTATTGCCATTCATTTTTACTTGAAATGGCTGCGCAGGTTCTGTTTGCAGATATACAAAATTGGCTTGTTGAGAATATATTTCACCAACAGAAAAAAGACAGAAAAAAAGTAGACAGATTCGATTCATGAAAATTGCAAGTGAATGCAACAAAAGTAATTAAAGTAATCACCACTTTCCACCTGCACCACCCCCACCAAAGCCTCCGCCTCCAAAACCGCCGAATCCACCTCCTGAACTTTCGCCAAAACCACCTCCGCTCCATCCTCCACCATACCAACCACCACCCGTCCAACCTTGATGACCTCTTCGATGAATCATTCCTCCACCGCCACTTCGTCCTCGAGAAAATAATAGAATCAAGATAATTAGCAGGAGAATTGTAAGACCCGGGCTCACTTTTACCTCTCTTTTTCTTGCCGTGTGGTATTCGCCGGCTGCGGCACTTTGTAAGGCTGTAATTGCTTGAACAAGTCCTTTGTAATAATTACCCTCCTTAAATGAAGGAATCAATTCCTCTTCGACAATTGCATCGGCCACTACATCGGGGATGGCACCTTCAAGTCCATACCCTGTTGCAATGTAGGCATCTCGATCGCCGCTTTTGGCTCCAGTTGAGATCAAAACAACTATTCCGTTGTTAAAGGCTTTATTCCCAACTCCCCATTTTCTTCCCAACGCAGTAGCAAACTCATTGGCTGTATATCCCTCTAAAGATTCAACAATGACAATAGTAATCTGGTTAGATGTACTATCATCAAAGTCCGTTAACATTTTCTCCAAAGAGAATGCCTGTTCAGGAGTGATAAATTTTCCGCCTGATGTAAAATCATTGTATAACCGGGGTGGAGAAAAAGGCGCAGGGATGACTTTCTCTACTTGTCCCCATGCAAGCTGGGCAAGTGTGAAGGATAGAATTAATAAATATTTTTTTATCCCGCTCATCCAAATACTACTTCGTTATCTAACTCATTTTTATCAGCATCTCCTTGATAAGGAAAATGCATTTCTAAAGCCTTCCCAACTTCATGGATACACTGACAAAGTCCGAGTGTGTAATTGCTTTGATTAAATGCCGAACTTATTAAACTGACCTGCTTAGTCCAATAATCAGATCCAAGTTTATCATGAATACCTTGGTCACCCCAAATAGCTAATTGACGATCTTCAATAGCTAGGTATAACAACACGCCATTTCTGGCGCTAGTGTTTTGCATTTGAAGTTGCCAAAATAATTCCGCTGCTCGGTCAGTTGCATCAACAAACCGACATTTGTTTTCAATAAAAACTCTTATTTCCCCACTTGTTTTTTTTTCAGCTTGGGAAATAGCGGCAGCAATGGTCTCTTTTTCTTCTGTAGAAAATAGAGCAATGGACTTTCTCCGAAATAGAGTAAACAAGGATTACTGAATGTTGAATTTTACTTCAGGTGCTTTTTCCGATCCTTTATCCGCTTCATAGTACGCTTTCTCAGAAAAATTGAAAGCCCCAGCTAACATATTACCTGGGAATCGTTTCACGCGAAGGTTAAAATCTTCTACGGCTTTATTGTAATCTTGTCTTGCTACATTAATGCGGTTTTCAGTTCCTTCAATTTGTGTTTGAAAGTCTTGGAAAGCCTTTGTTGTTTTTAAATCTGGATATTGCTCAAATGAAGCAATCAGGCGACTAAAAGATCCCTGCAAATTTGCTTGTGCTTGCTGATAGGCCTGTAAGGAAGCCGGGTCGTTAATATCAATTTTTACTTGCGTAGCAGCGGCACGAGCAGCCACAACAGATTGTAATGTAGATTTTTCAAAGGTGGCAGAAGCCTCCACTGTTTTGATTACACTACCATACAGATCTGTACGGCGCTGGTAATTTGTTTCAACATTACTCCAAGACTTCTTCACACCCTGTTCTCCTGTGATAAAACCGTTATAAGAATTACATCCCCAAAAACCTAACAATAAAAAAAGTCCCCCAATTACTAATAGGGTCAACGTAGATCCTTTCATAGTTAATTTATTTGAACACAAAAATAATGGAAAACAGCAGGTGTTGACTGTACTGTCTTTTAAAGAATGTTAAAGTTATTAGTTCGCTTTTTGCACTGCGGCAATTCCAGGGAGTACTTTTCCTTCAAAATATTCTAATAAGGCGCCACCACCTGTAGAAACATAACTAACGCGATCAGCAAAGCCAAATTGGTTGACAGCGGCAACGGAGTCACCTCCACCGACCAATGAAAAGGCGCCTTTGTCTGTGGCCTCAGCAACAGCCTTGGCAATAGCAAGCGTACCGGCTTGGAAGGGTTTCATTTCAAATACACCCATCGGACCATTCCATAAAATGGTATTCGCTTTCATGATCACTTCGTTGAAATCTGCACGTGCTTTTATCCCTATATCCAATCCCATCCACCCAGTTGGGATACCATAACTTTCACAATTAGTGGTGGTAGCCTCAGCGGCAAATTTATCGGCAATAGTGCTATCCATCGGAAGATGAACGCGCACACCCTTTTGCTTCGCTTTTTGCAAAAGTTCCAACGCCAATTCTAATCGATCTTCTTCACACAATGAACTTCCAATCAATTTTCCTTGGGCTTTCCAAAATGTGTAAGCCATACCGCCTCCAATGATGATATCAGTTGCCCGGTCTAGCAGATTTTCAATGATCAAAATTTTATCACTCACTTTAGCACCCCCAATAATCGCCACAAAAGGTTTTTTAGATTGATGCAACACACGCTCCGCACTGGTTACCTCGGCTTCCATTAAAAATCCGAAGGTTCTTTTATGATTGGGAAAAAATTTTGCAATCACCGCTGTAGAAGCATGCGCACGATGTGCTGTTCCAAATGCATCATTTACCCAAACCGTTCCCAGCTTGGATAGCTTTTCAGCAAATGCTTCATCGCCTTTTTCTTCTTCTTTATAAAATCGAAGGTTCTCTAACAATAGCACTTCTCCTGGAAGTAACGTTGCAGATTTTTTTATCGCATCATCCCCAATACAATCATTGGCAAATTTTACGGGAATCCCTGGTAAGAGTGTTTGAAGATGGAAAACTAATTGTTGTAGCGAGTATTTTGCAGAGGGCCCTTCTTTTGGTCTGCCCAAATGGCTCATTAAGATAACAGCCCCTCCTGTGTCAATGATGTGTTGAATAGTTGGGATAGCCGCTCGCATTCTTGTGTCGTCGGTAATAGCGCCCTGTGCATCTAATGGCACATTGAAATCAACCCTGACTAGGGCTTTTTCCTGCTTAAATGAAAAGCTAGAAAAAGACATACGATTACTTTATCAATTTGGCGAAATAGTTAACCGTACGCACTAACTGACTCACGTAACTCATTTCATTATCATACCAGCTTACCGTTTTGACTAGCTGTTGATCCCCAGCAGCAATCACTTTAGTTTGTGTAGCATCAAAAAGTGATCCGTATGAAATTCCGATAATATCGGTACTTACAATTTCATCCTCGGTATAGCCAAATGATTCGTTTGCAGCTGCCTTCATTGCTGCATTAACTTCGTCCACCGTCACTTTCTTTTTAACGATCGAGATCAATTCTGTTAAAGAACCCGTGATGGTAGGCACACGTTGTGCACCCCCGTCTAATTTTCCTTTTAACTGGGGCAACACCAACCCAATGGCTTTTGCTGCACCAGTGCTATTTGGAACAATGTTTCCAGCAGCTGCTCTCGCTCTTCTCAGATCTCCCTTAGGATGCGGCGCATCTAATGTGTTCTGATCATTTGTGTAAGCATGAATGGTAGTCATATGACCCGTCACCAATCCAAATTGCTCATCCAATACTTTTGCCATAGGCGCTAAGCAGTTGGTTGTACAGGATGCTCCAGAAATTATTTTTTCAGAACCGTCCAAAATTTGATGATTAACATTGAACACCACCGTTTTCAAATCCCCAGTAGCTGGCGCAGAAATCACCACGCGCTTAGCTCCTGCTTTTAGGTGGGCCTCGGCTTTTTCTTTATCAGTAAAAAAGCCCGTGCACTCTAACACAACATCTACATCATGCGCACCCCAAGGAATTTGCGCAGGATCTTTTTGTGCATAAATTTTTAAGTGGTCACCATTTACAGTAATTGCATCATCCGTCGCTTTTACTTCTGCATCAAAACGACCTTGCGCGCTATCGTATTTTAGCAAATGTGCCAAAACTTTTGGGCTGGTTAGATCGTTAATAGCCACTACATCAATCCCCTCCATGTTGTAAATCTTTCTGTACACCAAACGACCGATTCTTCCGAAGCCATTAATTGCAACTTTAACTGTAGCCATAGGTAAATTTTTGAGGGCACAAAGGTACAGCAACAAGACGAGATTTGGTTAACATTCAGGAGCCCCCTATCTTTGCCGCTCCTAAAAAGGCCCGTTCGTCTAAGGGCTAGGACACCACCCTTTCACGGTGGTGATACGGGTTCGAATCCCGTACGGGCTACAAAGCCTTGCAGCGCTGCTGCGAGGCTTTTTTTATGCGAGGACGCGAATCAAACGTGCTAGATTGATCGGCTGAGCAAAAAAAAGACTAGCACCGCTGTTGCAGCAAAAAGGTATTGGGCAAATCAACTGCGATCGGGCTGATTGCAAGTAATCCCCTGAACAATTGAACGAACAGTAATAATTTTGCGGATATAAATCCGCAACATGACCGATGCCATAGTCCCTCTTCTTTCCCTGATAGCCCTGGAAGTCATTCTGGGAATAGATAATATTATTTTCATTTCAATTTTAGCGGATAAGCTCCCAGGGCCTCAACAAAAAAAGCTGAGGCTATGGGGGCTTACACTCGCAATGCTACTAAGACTCTTATTACTTGCATTCATTTCTTGGATTTTACAACTAGACCAAACCCTATTTACTGTAAACGATACAGCCTTTACAGGTAAAGCATTAATATTAATGGCGGGAGGACTTTTTCTTTTATACAAAAGCACCAAAGAAATTTACCACAAAACTGAACAAGCCGACCAACCCACTGCAACTGCGCGTTCCAATGCTGGATTTACGCAGCTTTTAGGAGAGGTCATTTTATTAGACTTGGTTTTCTCAATCGACTCCATTATCACAGCAGTTGGAATGGTACAAGAACTATGGATTATGTATGCAGCAGTCATTATTACTGTTAGCATCATGATGGTAGCGTCTGGCCCCATTAGCCATTTCATCAGTCGTCACCCTTCATTCAAAATTTTAGCCCTTTGTTTTCTGTTAATGATTGGTATTGCGCTTCTAGCGGATGGACTAGGATTTCATATACCAAAGGGATACATCTATTTTTCTATGGCTTTTGCCTTTTTAGTTGATATTATTCAAATGAAGACTGTCGGCAAAAAAAAACTGTAGAATAAATTCTATAAATCAATATGGCACGAGATTGAACTTTAATTCTGCATGACACCATCAATTTTGATTGCGGATGATCACAGTATGATCAGAAAAGGACTGAAACTTTTTCTTCAAACAAACGGCGAGGATAAAATAATTCGCGAAGTATCTACCTGCAATGATTTGATGAAAGAATTGGTTAAGAATAAGTATACACATCTTATTTTAGACATCATTTTACCTGATGGCAATACATTGGAAGTGATACCCAATATCCGGAGAGTTTATCCAGATCTTCAAATTATGATTTTTTCCATGCAGCCTCCAGAAATTTATGCAGATGCATTGAAACAATATGGCATAAGTAACTATATGTCAAAAAGCCTGGAAGAAGACCAAATAATTGAAGGCCTTTCTAAATTTTTGTCTAACCAGCCCTCCGTTTCACCGAATAGTAAATCGGTGAATTCGCTAAATCCATTTTCCCAATTAGCCCCCCGAGAATTAGAAATATTACACTATGTTTTAAGAGGGCTAAGAACAAAGGATATAGGAGACACCCTAAACCTAAAAATGAGTACTATTTCAACCATTAAGCATAGAATTTTTGAAAAGACTGGCGCCGGGAATTTGAAAGAATTACTAGAAATGGCAACGCTCTATAATTTAAATTATTAAGCATTTGCTATCTTGGTGCAAGCGTAATGAAAAGGCACCTATTAATATTTTTTTCAATTTTAATCACACGAATTAGTGTTGGACAAACGCACATTGATTATTCCATACAATGGTTTAATACAGAAAATGGTTTACCCGCAAATGGAATAAAAGGAATCCAATGGGATTCTACTACACAATTACTTTGGATTGCTACCGAAGCTGGAATTGTTCGTTATAATGGAGTGGATTTACTCACATTTACACAAAAAAATACCCCGGCAGTTAGCTCAGAGCGGATCAATTTCATGGTGAAAAACCAACTTGGAGTAATTTTCATTTCAGACTACAATGGAAATGCAATTACGATTAATGGAGCAACTCCATATATCTATCATTCAGTTCAATCGAAATCAAATATAAATGATCACTGCTTATATGGATTACAAGTATCCCCCACCTTCTATTTAAACAAACTAAAAAATCCAATCAGCGAACCAATTTACTTACCTTTTGATCAACTAGCCAATATTGACACGCTAAAAACTATCATATTACATGAAAATAAATTATGGCTAAGTGAGAGCGAAAAATCAAAAATCTTACCAATTGATACAAAAGGAATAAATATTGAGAATATTTTTAAACTTGAAAATGAAATTTTCATTTTAACAAAAGATCGAAAAATATTACCACTAAATTCAAAGATGCAAATTGGGAAGCCTGCAACAATTAATTGGAACCAATCAATCATAGGCACTCAATTACCTATTAATGGCTATTTACTATGGGAAACAGGCAGTCATGCCCCAATTTACATAGCAGGTAAAAATGCGTGGGAACTTCAGTATAAAAATGGCGTAGTTACAAATTTTCAAATTATTAGCAACCTCCCTCAAGAGGGGTATATCAAATACGTACAACATATAGAAGAATTTGATATGATTGTAGTAGGCACAGACTCGAAAGGAATCGCCGTACTTAAAAGGAAAAAAATCATTCCAGTCAAATTAAATAATATGCCGATTCAACAACGAACAGCTTATTATAACCAATTAGAATTATCTGATGGAAGCATCCTAACTAATCAAGGACATATACTTGGTGGAGATCAAAATTCAAATATTCTTAGCCCCATTAAGGGAAGCTTTGGAACCAGCCTATATATATCCTCTGATTCAACACTCTGGTACCAGCAATACAATTCTAAAAAACAAATTTCGACTATTCATTCATTCAATTACAAATCAAAAAAGAAAATAGAACATTCCTTACCAATATCTGGAAATAATTTTGGCATTTGGGAAAGTAACAACAAACTCTACATCGTAACGAATAATGTTATTGAACAGTACTTTCCAGAAAGAAACGTGCTGTTTACAATACCTCAAACACAACAAGCAAAAGGAGACCCAATAAGTGTTTTACCAATAGATAAGGAAAGAGTAGCTATTGCAAGTTGCAATGGCTTAGTTTTCTTTAATACAATAAATAGCAAAATAGATACCCTATTAAAATTACCTAACAACTGTGTCAGAAGTTTATTAAAGTATAAAGACTATATTTTAATAGGCACCTACGGAAATGGATCCTATATCTACAAATTGGGTGAAAGATTATCTAAAATACCATTAGACAAAAAAAGGAGTTTACTCTACACCCATTGTTTTCTTTTAGACTCACTGGGATATTGCTGGATAAGCACTAATAGAGGACTCTTAAAAACTAGGATAGATAATTTGGTGGATAGTTACCAAGATGCGAAAAGAGAAGTGTACTATCACTACTACGGAATTCAAGACGGAATGGTAACCTCTGAAATGAATGGCGGTTGCTTTCCTTGCGCGATAAAACTGTGGAATGGAATGTTTTCATTCCCAACAATGGATGGACTAGTTTGGGTAAATCCATATTCTAACAAAGAAATTAATCAAAAAGGAAACATTTATATAGATGAAATAGTCGTCAATAATGCACAAAAAACTAATTTAACTTCATTTCCTTCCATCCTTCGAGCTACAACAAAAAAAATCAGTATTAGCTTAACTTATCCTGCGTGGTCTAATGTAGAGAATATTTATATCTACTACAGATTAACACCAAATGAACCTTGGCAAGAATTGCCTTATAACTCTCCGTCTTATCTTGAAATTAATAATCTAGATCCAGGTGATTACCAACTTGAAATAAAAAAACTAAATGGATTTGGTAAACAAGACTTCTCTTTGCTAACTATCCCATTCAAAATAGATAAGCCATGGTATAATAAGTGGTGGTTTTACTTGATTTCACTGACGGCACTTTATGGTTTAGTGCTGGTCTTTCTAAAAATCCAAACGTATCGTCTGCAAAAAAGTGAACAAAAACTCCGAAAGCTTGTAGATGAAAATACCGCTGCGCTCAAACAGCAATATGAAAAAATGGAAAAAAATAATCGGATCATGAGCCGATTAATTTCAATTATCAACCATGATATCATTACTCCGCTTAAATTTATTCATGTAGCAGGTAAAAATTTATTAAATCGAAAATCGGAGGTGTCAGCTGAAATTAACCAAGAAACAATCGCCGAAATAACGAATACCGCACTTGAACTGCAAGACCTATCAACAAATATTTTAAAC
>CAYFLE010000020.1:10611-14556 GCA_964343645.1 uncultured Chitinophaga sp.
GGATTAGATATCAACAAAAAAATAAACTTTTAAAAAAATCAACTTTTAAGCCCTTTGAAACAGCCGAACAAGTGGCTCGAGTATTGAGATCATCCGCAAAGATCAAACAACTAGAACTCAAAATTTCTATTTCACCTGATACTTCTATTCACCAATATGTTGAGCCATTCAGAATCCTACTACACAATCTTGTCAGCAATGCAATTCATTTTACAGAGCACGGTCAAATTGAAATTGGCATGGCCGAACATGAAATGCAAAAAATAGTATGGGTAAAAGATACGGGTGTAGGAATGAATAAACGACAAGTTGAAAATATACTAAAAGGTGAAACTATCATATCCTCCACGTCCGTTGACCTTCGAAAAGGACATGGGCTGGGCTATCAAATCATCAAAGATTTGATAGAATTAATGGAAGCTGAAATCGAAATCAATTCTCAAAAAGGAAAAGGAACAACTGTACAAATCTATTTCAACTAATCTCCTTACTTTTTTCTGAAAAATATTCGGACTGGAACGCCACAAAAATCATACTGATCACGCAACTGATTTTCTAAATAATTTTTGTAGGGCGTCTTGATGTCATCCGGAAAATTACAAAAGAAGGCAAAGGAAGGTACCGCCGTAGGGAGTTGTGTAATGAATTTTATTTTGATTGGATGTCCTCGAACAACTGGTGGATGATACGAAGCGATTGCTTTTAACATGACTTCATTTAACTCTGCAGTGGAAATTTTTCGTTTTCTATTTTCCACCACTTTCAATGCTACCTCAATAGCTTTATGAATACGCAACTTTTCTAAAGCAGAAACAAACAAAATAGGGACATCATTAAAGGGAGCTAAGCGCAGCTTTAATTCTTTTTCAAATTGTATCGCGGTGTTCGTCTCTTTTTCCACCAAATCCCATTTATTCACTAATACAACAATTCCCTTTCCTTTTCGAGTAGCCAAACTATAGATATTCAAGTCTTGAGCTGTTAATCCCTTTGTAGCATCCAGCAACAGCAAACAAACATCCGCTTCATCCATTGCATTGATAGCTCGAATAACAGAATAAAACTCTAAATCCTCCTGGACTTTTGATTTTCTTCTAATACCAGCCGTATCAATTAAAATAAATTCTTTTTGAAAAAGATTGTAATGTGTATGGATGGTATCGCGCGTAGTACCTGCTATATCACTGACTATCGTACGTTCCTCACCAATAAGGGCATTTAATAAAGAAGATTTTCCCGTATTCGGTTGACCAATAATCGCAAATTTGGGGAGCGAAGTGTCGGCACTTTCCTCTTCCTCTGCTTGGGCTGGAATTAATGCCGCCACCGCATCTAACAACTCACCCGTTCCACTTCCACTTGCTGCGGCAATAAAAAAGACGGGTTCCAACCCTAATGAATAAAACTCATTGGCCTCTAATAATCGATCATTATTATCCACCTTATTCACTACTACAAATACCGGCTTTGTACTTTTCCGAAGTGTCTGAACCATGGCATCATCCAAATCCGTGCGACCAGTCGCCGCATCGACCATGAATAAAACCACATTGGCTTCTTGTACAGCAACTAGCACTTGCTTAGCAATTTCTTTTTCAAACACATCTTCACTGCCGTGGACAAATCCCCCCGTATCAATCACATTGAAGGTTTTTCCATTCCAATCAGCTACCCCATATTGACGATCACGGGTAACCCCACTCACATCATCAACAATGGCCTTCCGCTGCTCTAACAAACGGTTGAACAATGTGCTTTTCCCAACATTAGGTCTTCCAACAATTGCAACAGTAAATGACATAAAATAAAATTAATAGCCGTATTCCTTTAAATACAAATCATTATCACGCCAACGCGGTTTCACTTTTACAAATAATTCTAAATATACTTTTAGACCTATAAAGGCTTCCATCTCTTTACGAGACGCTGTGCCAATTCTTTTGATCATACTTCCCTTTTCACCTAATAAAATACCTTTTTGTGTTTCTCGATTCACCACAATGTCAGCCAATACCCGCACCAAGTTTGCTTTTTCTTGATACTCCCGCACAACAACAGTCGTGTGATAAGGTAATTCTTCAGCCGTTAGCTCATATATTTTTTCACGAATCATTTCACCAATAAAAAATCGTGTCTGCAAATCACTGATATCATCCACCGGGTAAAAAGGTTCACCCGTTGATAGAAAAGGAAGTAATTCTTGGATAAATTGTTTCTTGACAAACCCATTTTTAGCGGAAAGGGAAATCACCTTTTTGCAGTAGGAACGAGAAGAAAAGAAGCGAACCCCTTCATCTATTTTTTCTTTAGTGACCAAATCCTTTTTATTCAAGACTACAATCGCCGGAACTCTCAACCGCAAAGAGGCAAATAGTTGGTCACAGGCCTCCCAATCTTCTTTTGCATCGACCAATAACAAGGCGAGATCACCGTCTTCCAATGCAGATCGGACCGCCTCCATCATTTTTTCCTGTAGCTTATATTTTGGCGTAATGATTCCAGGCGTATCTGAAAAAACAAGCTGATAGGTGTCAGTGGTTAAAATCCCTTTGATACGATGACGTGTTGTTTGCACTTTAGGGGAAACAATGGCAAGCTTTTCACCAATCAACGCATTGAGCAAGGTACTTTTACCAGCGTTTGGATGACCAAATATGTTTACAAATCCTACCTGCATAGGTCAGTTTATGAACTAAAAAGTCCGCCAGTGGCGGACCTATTGTTGCGAAGGGGAGGATCGAACTCCCGACCTTTGGGTTATGAGCCCAACGAGCTACCGCTGCTCTACTTCGCGATCTGGACCGCAAATATACAATTTTTAGCGCGCCGCTCCAAACAAAGCAGATAATTGATTGTTTTATATACTTTTGTACAGCTCAATTGAATCCTAATAGGAGGAGATTGTTCCAAGTTTTCGGGGTGTTTTTGACAGTTAGTCAAAATCTGAGATTAAACCCGTTGAACCTGGTCAGGGTAATGCCTGCGAAGGGAAAAATTGATTCTATTTTTCTGAAGCCCGCATTCCCTCTGCATTTTTTAATTGAAAACTAAAAAAGATGAAGAGGATTTTATTTGCTTTCTTTCTTTGTGTAGGACAAACTGTTTTTTCTCAACCCCAGTCAACAAAACTGGATAGTCAACCAACGGATAGTTTCTATACGCTAGCACCCGCATCCGTTCGCGCAGTAAGAGTGGGAGAAAATGCTCCCTTTGCAAAATCGAATCTTAGTAAAAAAGAATTACAGTTATTAAACCAGGGCATGGATCTTCCCTTCGTGCTAGGTAATACCCCTTCTGTTGTAATCAACTCGGATGCGGGCAATGGTGTGGGCTATACAGGAATACGAATTAGGGGCACAGATGCCACACGCATCAATATTACTTTAAATGGCATCCCTTTTAATGACGCAGAAAGCCAGGGAACTTTTTTTGTCAACCTGCCGGATTTTACTTCTTCCGCTAGTAGTATCCAAGTACAACGAGGAGTGGGCACTTCTTCCAACGGCACAGGTGCGTTTGGCGCTAGTGTAAATATTAGCACGTTTGAAACAGAAAATGAAAAATACTTGGAGCTTAATAACAGTTTTGGCTCCTTTAATACCCGAAAGCATACACTAAAATTTGGGACGGGTGCCCAAAAAGGATTTTATGTATCAGGAAGACTCTCCTCCATAGTAAGTGATGGATACATTGACAGAGCGAGTAGTCATCTTCAATCTTTTTATGTCACAACAGGATATCGCAAAGACACCAACTCTTCCATTCGCCTTAATATATTTTCTGGAAAAGAAAAAACGTATCAAGCTTGGTATGGAATCAGTGAAGCAGATTTATTGGCAGAAAACAGAAGAGTTAACTACGCCGGAACAGAGAAACCAGGCGTCCCTTACGAGAATGAAACGGATAATTACACGCAAACTCATTTTCAATTATTCTGGGAGAAAC
>CAYFLE010000021.1:0-14510 GCA_964343645.1 uncultured Chitinophaga sp.
TCCATGACGCGCTGTTGAGCGGAACTGCCCAAAAACAACACGGAAAAAAAAGGAAGAAGAAAATATTTTTTCCTGTGAATCATTCTACTTCTTTGAGGCTTGTGATTTAAAAAAGTTCATCATTTTTGCATTCATCTCAGCAGCTACCGCACTATAATTTTTTTCATTGGCAACATTCACTTTTTCCAATGGATCATTTTTATAATCATATAGCTCTGTTCCTAAGACTAGTTTTTTATCAAATGGCTTATTACTGCGAAATCCATCTCCCATCCAAATAGTATAACGATATTGTTTGGTCCGGATTGAATAACCCATTGCATTGGGGTCGGCATATCCCAATCTTTCATTTTCAGCAGTAGCGCTACTACGTGGATACTGACTGACTGAATATTCTTTGATTGTTAAAGAAGGATTTTTCATCACCGATACTAAACTCTTTCCATCTAATACTTTTGGGATTTCAACACCAGCTAATTCACATAGTGTAGGGAAAATATCGATGTGCTCGGTAAGCGATTTTGTTTTGGATGGTGCAATACCTGGTGCAGAAATAATGAGTGGGGCCAACGTAGCTTGTTCAAAATTGGTATGCTTACACCATAAATTATGATCCCCCAAATGCCAACCATGATCTCCCCATAATACTACAATAGTATTTTTATCAAGACCTAAAGAATCTAATGCACGCAACAGTCTTCCCACATTTGCATCCATATAAGAGGTAGCAGCATAATAACCATGAATCAATTCTTTTTGTTTATCAGCGGGTAAAGTAACCCCGTAATCTTTCTGATCGGTAAAAGAAACCAACGGTGGAATATCCGTATAGCCTCTTAGCTCTCCTGCATTATGATAAGCAACACCTACTGCATTTTTTGTTTTTTCTTGAAAGGCAGCCAGCGGCATTTCTTCTCGATTGTACAAATCCCAATATTTTTTGGGTGCAACAAAAGGTAGATGGGGTTTGGATAAACCTACGGCCAAAAAGAAAGGTTGTGTTGAATTTTTTAACTGCTTTAAAATATCAATGGCTTGTAACGTATTAGCTCCGTCAGTGTATGCATAATCGGGAACATCTGCCGACTCTACTGAGGGTTTAATCTTTGTTTGTACATAATCATTTGCCTCTTCTTTTGTTTTACCACTGGCCAATGCCTCTTTAATATATTTTTCAGCTAATACTTTTGTTTCTGCTAATTGATAGCGGCCTTCAGCAGGCTCCCCATATACGCCATAGTATTTATTATTGACTTTATAGTAAGGGGTGCTCCAAGATGGTTTATCAAAATCTTTATCGACACATCGTTGATCATATACTTTACCAATCCCCTGTGTTGAATATCCGTTTTCTTTCAAGTATTGAGGAAGACTTAAAATATCTGGATTAATATCTCTCATTCGAGTTTTCAAGTCCCACACTTGCGTGTAATCAGGTCTTTTTCCAGTCATCAAACTAGCGCGCGTAGGTCCACATACAGCCTGTTGCACATAATTGCTCATGAAAATAGTTGCGCGGCTAGCTAAGCGGTCAATATTGGGAGTTTTTACCAATGGGTCACCATAGCATCCCAAAATTGGTTTTAAATCGTCGACCGCTATAAAAAGTATATTCGGCTTTTTACTTTGTTGCGCAAAAAGTAAAGACGTAGAAGTAGTAAAAGCAATAGTAAAAAGAAAAGCAGCATTGATAAATCTATTTTTCATACCTGTTTATTTTAGTGTTGATTCTTGTGACTTGAAAAAAGCAATCATTTTATCGTACAGTGTTTTCGCATCTTGCACATATTTTTTATCGCCTATTACATTCATCGTCTCCAATGGATCGTTGGCTAAATCATACAACTCGCTGGCATATATTTTTTTGGCATCAAATGGTTGCGCACTAGTAAAATCATTCATCCATAATACATATCTAAATCGATCGGTGCGCATGGAATAGCCCCAGAGCTTACGCTCCGTATATCCTAGCTTTTTTGCTTCGGCGGCACTTAATGAACGATAATATTGACTCATGGCATACTCTTTTACTTGTGCCGTTTTATTTTTCATGAGTGGCACGAGACTCTTTCCAGCTAAATTGGACGGAATAGTTACGCCTGCTAGTTCGCAAATAGTGGGAAAAATATCCACATGTTCTGTGAGTGATGAAGAAGATCCTGCTTTTAAACCGGGCCCAGCAATAATTAACGGAGACCGATTGGCCTGTTCAAAAGTGGTATGCTTTTCCCACAAGTCATGATCACCCAAGTGCCAACCGTGATCACCCCAAAGAACAATGATTGTATTATTTAGAATACCTAGCTTTTCTAGCGTGTTCAATAAAATACCCACTTGTGCATCCATATAGGAGACCGAAGCATAATACCCATGAATTAACTCTTTCTGTTTTTCGGGCTTCAAACCAATGCGAAGATCTGTTCCGGGTAAAGTAGCAGATTCAGGTATATCAATATAGTTACGTAATTCACCGGATTTATGATAGGCAATTTCAACGGCATTTTTGGAATGTTCTTGAAATGTTGCAAGCGGCATATCCTCCCTATTATAGAGATCCCAATATTTTTTAGGAGCCACAAAGGGAAGATGTGGCTTACGAAAACCCACGGCCATAAAAAAGGGTTTCCCCTCTTTAGAAAGTTTTTCTATTTGAGCTTTTGCTTTTATAGCGAAAACGCCATCATCATAGGCATTATCTGGCACATCTATACATTCAGTAGACGGACCTTTTTTATTTCCGCCCTCCGCATCTTCATCTTTATCGCCATTATCTTGCGCAAAAAGAAGTTTGTTCTCTGGCTTTTGATATTGTCCATTTGCAGGTTTTCCTAATCCATTCGCATAATCAGCAGCAACCGTTTCGATATAAGGTATATTCCAAGAAACGGGATCAATTTTATTAATGGCACTAGTGGGATGAAATATTTTACCAACGCCAGCCACGTTATAACCTTGCCCCGTAAAATATTGAGGCAGCGTAACAATAGTTGGATTCATATCACGCATCTGCGTTTTTAAATCCCATACCCGTGTATAATCAGGTCTCATCCCTGTGAGTAAGCTAGCACGGGTAGGGCCACAAACAGACTGCTGACAATAATTGCTTAAAAATAATGTGCCATAACTCGCCAAACGATCAATGTTTGGAGTTTTAATCAACTTGTTCCCATAACAACCCAATTCAGGTTTTAAATCGTCAACCGCAATAAAAAGAACATTGGGCTTTTTATTTTTTTGAGCCGTTGCTGAAAAAAATACACAAGACAAGAGTAATAAGAAGGACAGCTTTTTCATTTTATATATTTTGAACCCACAACAGTGGATTACGAATGGGAAAATTTCTTACAATTTCATCTATCGTAGGATTATGATCTAATTTTTTCCAGCAATTAAACCATAATGAATTGTTATAATGTAAAGAACCAAATAACAAAAAAGATTGCGCGATTGGCCATTCATTCCAATACATCACATCTTGCGTAAAAGGCCATTTATTTTTTTCTGACACAAAGGGAAACATAAAGTCGATTCCTTTTTTCATGGACTGACCATCGGACAGTGCAAAGTCCCAAAGATTGTCGCCAGAATGAGAAAGTGTTTGGCAAATGGTAGCCATGGCATCCAGATTAAAAAGCGAATAGCCAAATGGCTTTGATCGCTTTATCTCTAACGGAAAGCTGCCATCTTTTTCCATTTGATTGGGTAAGAGTATATTTTTAAAACGATTGCTGCAATCACTAGCAAGGGAGTCATTATTCACCAATTTTGCGAATACAGCCACTTGCATCACCCAACATGTGGCATGGTTATTTTTTGTGTCTCGTTCTTCGATCCCATAGGGGTGACGAGTCACCCATGATAAATAATTTGTAAACCAATTTTTTATTGGAATTAATTGTTCTTTTTTAAGCAAAGACTGTTTTTCCATAATGCGGACCGCCTGTGCTACCTCCACTAGTTGAATCATGTCAATGATTCCAATACTTCGACCCGTTACTTTACCCTTGATTGCTTGTGCATATAGTAAGGAAGGGTTCATGCGTGTTATCGTATCAATAAACCAAGCATTTAAATGGCTGAATGCATGATCAACATAACGCGATTCTTTTGTTAGTAAATAGGCGGAGGTGAGTGTGCCCACTACTTGACTAAACCGGATCATCGCCTTACGATGCTCCGTGAAATTGGCCGGATTGGTTAATCCATCTTTTTGAATATAAGGCCCATTAGGATCTACTGGATTAGGCCACCAATAGTCTCCTTCCGAAAAAAAATCATGAATACCACCTGCTGAACGACTAGATCGAAAAGAAGTAATTGTGATGGGTTCCTGCGCAAGCGCCCATTTTGCTTGTAGTAAAATTTGATTTTTTAGTACGCGTTGAACCTTGTCAGAAAAAGATTGAGCAGCAACATTCGACTGAGTTTGTATAAAAATAATTAATGCAAAAAATACAACTCCTCTTTTCACGCTTAGTATAGCTTTTTAACAAATTCAACAATTGCATTATTTATTTCTGCATTTTTTTCTTTATCAAACTTCCCGTGAAGACCTCCCGGAACAGTAATGAATGTTGTTTTAACCCCAAGAGATAATAATTTATTATACAAATCCACTGAATGTTGATACGGCACAGTGGGGTCTGCATCACCATGAACAATAAAAACAGGAGGGCTATTTTTAGTAACATACGTCATTGGAGATACCGAAGCAGCAAATTTTTCATCTTTCGCTTTATCTCCTAACCAGCTCGTAGCAGACTTACTGGTAATATTTTTACCATAGGCCCAATCCCACACATCCGTAATTCCATACTTATCAACAATAGCAGCAACTTTTACATCCTCAACTCCAGGACAATTTGTATCAAATCGGTGATCATTTCCCAATAATCCGCCCATTAATGCCAAATGCCCTCCTGCACTTCCTCCCATAATGACAATTCGATTTTTATCAATATGTAGCGCCTCTGCATTCTTAATTAAATAAATTAAAGCACAACGGACATCCTCAATGGCAGCAGGTGCTGTAGCTTGACCTGTCAATCGATATTCAAGATTTGCTACGGCATACCCAGCTTTAAAAAATGTACTAAATCCGCCTTGAGATTCTTTAACACCATTTTTCCAGCCGCCTCCATGTATATTCATAATGACCGGATTTCCTTTTTTGGAAGACGGGGGAAGGTAAAGATCTACTTTACCTTCCCAGTCATTCACTTTTGTATATACCACATTTAATTGAGCCGTGTATCCTGCGGGATATTCAACTGGCTTATAGGTGGTGTCTGCATTAGTCTGCGCAAACAAACGAATGGAGACAAACAAACATATTATCAGCAGACTATTTTTCATAGTTAGTACCCCGGGTTCTGTTGAATTTGAACATGTGTATTATTATCAATTTCGCGTTGCGGAATCGGCAATAATAATTTATCAGGCGTAATATAGCTCTGCAAGGTTGCTAGTGTAGGGATGGGAGCAGGATATTTGCCGTAGTGATTTGCAAACATGAAAGCAAAATGATTTTTTAATCGGGTTACAGCATTTTCCGTTTGACTAGGCATTGTTACATTATAGCGAAGCATATCAAACCAACGGATATTTTCAAAAGCAAACTCTAATTTTCTTTCTCTGGATAAAGAGTCAGCAAAACTTTGCGCAGTAGGCACAGTAGTCAATGTTAACGGTGTTGTTACGCCAGCCCTAGTTCTGGTTTGATTAATCAAATTCAAACTAGCCTGAGAATATCCTTGCGCCTCCGCAAGCATTAACACAACATCAGCAAAGCGAAGTACAATCCAATCATTTTCTCCATCATTTTTCAATGTTACTGGAGTGATATGCTTTTTGGGGTACAATCGTCGGCTAGTACTTGTCACTGCAGTAGTAGCAGTGGGCCAAATTCCCATCGTGAACGACTTGCGCGTATCTGTTGCAGAATATTGATTTTCGAATTCATAGGCGCCATTATTAAATCCACTACCATCGCCATTTACTACAGCCGTTCCGCTTAATTCCGGTGCAAAGAAATTTGGCCATGGAGAACCCAGTCCAATACCTCCTGCCTTGTAACGAATAGCAAATAAAATTTCTTTATTCATTTCGTTACTTACAGAAAAAACATCAGCATAAGGAGTGAGACCCGCCGTTATCAAACCGTAACCGCTATTATTGATTACATCATTTAATAAAGTGATGGCCTCTGCTTTTCTATCGAGTGTAAGAAACACCTTTGCCAATAATGCTTTTGCCGACCATGCATTCACTTTTCCTAAGTTGGCGCCAGAATTAGCTGCCGAAAACGCCGTATAATTCAACGAATTTCCATTGGTAGAAGCATACTGTAAGTCTGCAATGATTAGTTTGTAGATATCATTCGCAGAAACTCTATTCATGTCAATGGCTTGTTGACCCGTGATAGGCTCATGGACTAAAAATACTCCTCCAAACAAACGCACCATGTTGAAGTAATGATAGGCTCTTAAGAAAGCAGCTTGAGAAGCAATCTCTTTTAATTCGGCAGGAGTGATGGCAACTTTAGAGGTGGTACCAACAGTAAGTGCACCGGTAGCATCACTATAGTTGATATCTAATGCATCTAAGATCATATTTACGTTGCGAATATTCGCATAGTTAGCCGACCAATAGGTGTAGATAGCCGTTAATGAAGTACTGGGTATAAACTGGTCTAGATCACTGAGTTCGCGATTAGGCACAGACTTACTTCCCGCATTTCCCATAATAGCAATATCGCTTCTGAGCTCCGTTAATTTCCATTCTTCGGCGATCGTTGCGCGTAAACCAGCGTAACATCCATTTAATGCTGTTTGGACTTCGGCCGCATTTGTATAATAGTCTTGAACAGCCACATTATTCAGTGGTAGTCTGTCAATATTTTTATTGCAAGACGTTAAAAACGCTGTGCCAACAAAAATAAATGTGATAAGCTTTTTCATATTAAATCGTTTTGAGGATTATTAAAAATTAATATCAACACCTATAACCATTGTTTTTGGAATAGGATAGGCTCCCCGCTGATATCCATCTATTAACACAGAGCTGTACGGTCCATTTTGAAATCTTGCTTCTGGATTTAAGCTTCTGTAAGAGTTAGGCATGTGGAAATAAATATTCTGAGCGGCAGCATACGCACGAAGTCCTTTAACTTTTAATTGATTCAATAATCGAGGACTAAATGCATAACTGATATTAACCTCACGAAGTGACCAATAAGATGCATCTTCAACTACATAATCAGTAAGCATCCAGTTAAAACCTGTACCTCTTGAAACAGGTGTTTTACCATCCCCAGGGAACATGGCGCTCACCCAACGACGACTGTTATAGGTGGTGATGGTTCGGCCAGATTCATTATAGTTAGGGTCTCCGTTGATTAGCTTGCCACCATGGCTACCCTGTAAGAAGAAACTTAACTCAAATCCTTTGTATCCAATATTATTGGTGATCCCCCATATAAATGCGGGATAAGGATTACCCAACACAACACGGTCGTTATTATCAATCTTATTGTCGCCATTCGTATCAACAATTTTTAACCCTCCTGGAGTAAACACAGAGGATAATGAAGAGGTCATACCATGAGCAATGGCATTATCAATTTCAGCCTGAGACAACCAAACACCATCTGTTTTAAATCCTAAATACTCAACCAATGGTCTTCCAACCTGATTGATATAAACTTCAGATCTCTCCCCTTGATTTAACAAATAAGCCTCGGTACCCAACTCCAGAATTTTATTTTCATTATGAGAGAGGTTAGCAGTGGTAGTCCATCTGAAATTTTTTGTTTGAACGTTTCTTGTGCTCAAATCAATTTCAAATCCTTTGTTATTTAAGCTACCTAGGTTATTCCAATACTGTTGTGCACCAGTGAATCCCATGATTGATTGCAGCAATAGTAATTTTTCAGTTTTTGAATCATACACATCTACTGATAAATTGATTCTATTTTTTGCAACAGACAAATCAAGACCTAGATTTTTTTGAAAGGTGCGCTCCCAAGTGATATTTGGATTAGCTAGTGTACTAGAAGAAGAAACTAATCCTGGATTACTACTACCAGTAGCTAAGCCAAATGGATAATTTGAACCATATAGTAAATTAATCCAAGCATTTTCAACAATTCTGTTATTACCCGTAGCGCCATAGCTTGCTCTGATCTTAAGATTGTTAATTGCCTTTACATTACGCAAGAACTTTTCTTTGCTCACTACCCAACCTCCAGAAACGGCAGGGAAAGTACCCCATTTGTTACCGGGTCCAAAATAGGAACTTCCATCTCTTCGTATACTAGCTGAAAAAAGATACTTGCTCTGAAAAGCATACGTCAATCTTCCCAAAACTGAATTAAGTCCTATCTCAGATCTTGTACCAAACGTTCCAGTACGATCAATTTGCGAAGCACTCGCTAATGTTCTGATTTTATCACTAGGGAAATCTAGTCCCGTAGTTTGTTCTTTATTAACAGTTGTTCTTTCTGTCGTAACACCAACTAGAGCAGTAACATCATGGTCTTTAAATGCTTTCACATAGTTCAAGGTGTTTTCTGATAATAAATAAATATTGGAGTTATTTGTAAACACCCCAACGTTTACCGTACCATCAGAATTATAGTTTCTCTCTTGGAAGGTTAAGCCCTTATTATAGTAGGCATATCCACTAGAAAGTGATTTATAATTCAGTCCAGGAGCAATGTTGACATTTAATTCAACAGATGACTGAAGTCGATAATCATTACTTTTTACTTCGGAGCGGTTGACATCAGAAGTAGGATTTTGTTGTGCAGATCCTCCCGGTGATGCAGTAGCTGTCCAAGGTGTTCCATCGGGAAGTGTTCCTGTATAAACTAAGTTGGCAAAATGTCGCTGGTGTGCATAATCGCCGGCTTTGATGTTTGATTGCAGCGGATTGGTTCTTGCCAATGCAGCTGTTTCTTCTGTATGATAGACAGGGAGCCAACCTGGCATTCTCCAGAAGTTAGTAAAATTCTGAGATGGCGCTTCCCTTTTAGTGTAAGAAGGATTAAGATTTACAATTAGCTTAATCTTTTTAGTAATATCAATATCGGTTTTAGAGCGAATATTGAATTTTTCAAATTTGCTCTTATTCATCATTCCTTCATCAGACTGATATCCTCCAGATAAATAATATTTAACTGACTTACTTCCTCCTGATACACTGAGATCGAGATTACGGAAAAGTCCTGTACGAATAATTTCACGCTGCCAATCGGTACCCTTTCCTTTCATTAACTGATTTTCGATAATGTAAGCAGCTTTATCACCATCTGTAACAGTATTAGTAGCCTGATTGACAGTTGGATCAAGTTTACGCTGCGCCATTTCCTGATATAATAGATTAACATATTCCGTAGTAGACATCACATCATATAATTTATAGGCATCTTTTGTCCCTAAGGAATACTTGAAATTATATTTTGGTTTCTCTGCTGTTCCTTTTTTAGTAGTGACTAGAATAACTCCACTAGATCCGCGTGATCCATAGATTGCAGCAGAAGCGGCATCCTTTAATACTTCTACAGATTCCACATCAGCAGGATTGAGAAACGTTAAGCCATCAGGTGTGATTTGTCCATCTACCACTACCAATGGAGAAGCGCCAGCATTGATAGAACTAGTTCCTCTAATACTGATTTTTGGATCTGCCCCTGCTTCAGAAGAAATGTTTTCAATACGTACCCCTGCAATTTTTCCCTGCAGGGCTTGGTCTAAACGAGAAACAGGGGTTTCATCAATGCGGTCATTCTTGTACTTTGCTACAGCACCTGATACGTTAGATCTTTTTTGTGTGCCATAACCAATTACGACTACTTCACTTTGCAGTGTTGCCTCCGGAACAAGCGATACATTGATTGTCTTGTTTCCTTCAAGCGTAATGGTCTGTGGCAAAAAGCTAACAGAAGAAAAGGTGATAGATTTTGTTCCTTGACTGACAGTAATGACATAAGTACCGTCATCCTTGGTTGTTGTACCTCCTTTTTCTTTAGGAGCAACAATAGATACCCCAGCAAGTGGAAGGCCGGTGGATTGGTCGGTTACCTTTCCGCTGATTTCCTTTTTTTGTGCGGATACGACTCCAGCAAAAAGAAACAGAGGAAGCAAGGCAAGCAAGCGTAGTTGTGGTTTCATGTGGCTGTGTTTACTTTTTTAAAAGTTTATATGGGTTTATTTTAAAAAATCTTCGCGCATTGGACTAAATGTATCAATAAGCACCCCCGCTTCAAGACAAACGGCACCGTGTGGGACATTAGGGGGAATAAAAAAACAATCGCCGCTTTTCAATAGTTGCTTTTCGCCATTGATTTCAATTTCAAACAATCCACTTTCTACATGTGTTATTTGTGTGTGGTAATGCTGATGAACAACTCCAACTCCTCCTGTATTAAAGGCAACCTTAACCAACATTAAGTTGTCGTTGTAGGCCATAATTTTTCTTTTTACATTGACCCCCACTTCTTCCCAAGACATTTCCTTGTCATTGATAAAAAGCTTTGTTTCCGTAGTTTGATTCATTTGCAATGATTTAATGTATAATGGTTGTGTGATTACTGATTGGGTTGGGTGGTGATAGAATATGGGCCCTTCCAGGTATACACCTGATCTCCTACTGTGTAACGATGGTTTGTATTTTTAGCAAAATCCGTTTTCGCTTGTGCAAGTATTAGTTTTTGATCTTTCAGTGTTATTTCAACTATACTACAAGTAACATCATCGCGCAGGAGTTTGATTTGTTGAACAGTTGCATAGGCCCCAACAGAAAATTCATTGATAGGATCGTAATTGCCATGAATTTCAACAACATTCACAAAGGTTTTATTGTTCCCATTTGCTCTCAACACATAAGAGGGCTCTCTACGAAGATTAAAATTTGGATCACCAGCGCCAGAGCGGGTAAAAAACACTTGCATAGAATCAGCCACGAGTGTTGATAATGTGTAATACGTATTGTTATTTAAAAAAGTGAACTGGCCTGTAGTATTACTTAGGGTGGCTTCGGCTTCTTTCCACAAAAATTGATACCCATTTTTATTGCCTAATACCTCTTGCTTACTAGTATATGATTGATACGGGAATGAGGTACTGATCACTTGACCATTATATTGAAAGGGCAAATCGTATTGATGCACAGCATCGGAAGTAGCATAAAAGATATCAATGAGAAATTTTTTCTTTTTTGCTGTTTGCATCAAATAAAGATGGCGCTGTAGATTCACTCCTTTATACGCATTTGGTTCTTTAGCAGCGATAACCAGCGCGGAAGAAGTAGAGGTATCAGAAAATAATTTTTCGGGATGAAACTGCTCTCCCAATTTAGTGTCGCCACCAAAATGACTCTCCCCATCTACTACAATTGTATTATGTGCAATGGTTTGCGCGGCATACCCAATATTTTCAGGCAAATAACGCCCTCCATACTTTTGTTCTATGCCTATGAAGCGGGCGGACCCATAGTCCTGTAAAATTTCATTCCCCTGATCAAATAGGTTGATGGTTAATCGATCAAAATGTCCATGTCCTAATCCTTGAGAGGCATATTTAAAAACCAAGCTAGTGAGGTCTTTATCTTTTCCTAATCGTAATACACTTACCCCACCCTCCGTTCCTTTTACGCCGTCTGCACTTTCAATGGTTTTATAAGGGAAATATGTTGGGATGTTTTTTGTCGAGGCGAATTGAGCAGCAATTTGTGCGCCTCCTGCATTTAAAATGACGCGATTTTGTTTTTTAGCAACAGTCAATAGCCCTTGATCAGGACCATACACTTTCCAGGCAATACTAATGGCAGTAACTAATTCATTAGAGGTATAGTCTTTATCCTTCAAATTATCATTTAGCGGAAAAAACGCGCCATTCAAATTGGTTTGTTGCAAACAAGTCAACAATGCTTTTTGCAAAATATTATCTCGATGATTAAAAATTTTTAATCCAGGATTCCTATTATTAATAGCGTTGGCAAACAAGATATAGGGAAGAATAGCGTAACGAACATAATAAGGTCCTTCTGTGTAATAGCCATCGGGTGAAAACAAGTTATCTAATTGAGCAATGAAACCTGCTTTGCCATTTTTCTCGGTTCCATACATAGCCATATCGAGATAGTCCTTGTTATCGGATGCAATACCAACTATCCCTACTCCGGCACATGCCCAAACAGCATGGTTGTGAAGTAAATTGAACCAGTCTTTTAAGTCTTTAGTAAAATAATCTACCTCGGGCTTAAATGCTCCTTGCTCAATTAGTTTTGTTTCACGCTCAGATAAAACTGGACGAATTAAATCGTACGCAAGTCCTGCAAAAACCAACCAGTTTGCATCATTTAATGATTGCCAAAATAGTCGACCTGGAAAATTACCAGTTGCTTGCGGATGTTTTTGAAGTGTTGGGTTTAAGGCTGCATATTTTAATAATAACTTTTTAACCAGTTCCGCATATTTCATTTCTCCAGTTAGGTTAAATAAAATACCACTATTAAACATGAGCATATAATTGGTCTTATGCTTATCATGCGTGTACCCTCCCGCTGGGTCTTTTGGAAAAGGAACATCTACCTCTTTCCCAATATTTTCATCCACCTCTTTTTTGATTGTAATAAAAGACTGCGTTAATAAAGGATACTTCTGCAAACTCGCTCCTACTTCTTTTGCCTCTATTGAATTAAAAAAAGCAATAGGATGAGACTGTGAAAATATCTTTTCATTTTATAAAAATGATCAAGCAAAATAGATCCCTCCATTTATTTCAATACTCTCGCCATTTATAAAGGAGGAGGCGTCACTAGCTAAATAAAAGACCAAGTCTGCTACCTCCTCCGGATTTCCCTCCCTTTTCAAGGGAGTTGCCGCGGCTACAGTAGCACGTACTTCGGGTTTAGTAAATGTGTTGTGAAAAGTAGTGTTGATCATGCCGGGAGATACACAATTGACGCGTATGCCTTTTGGTCCTAATTCTTTTGCCAAGCCACGCGTCATTGTTAGGACTCCCCCTTTTGCGGTAGCATAGGGAACTGCTCCAAAACCGCCACCATCCCGGGCAGCAACAGAAGAGAAATTAATAATTGAACCCCCGGTGGTCATAAAAGGAACAACCTCTTTAGTAACCAAAAAAGCGGATTTTAGGTTGACGGCCATTACCGTATCCCAAAATTCTTCTTCGATGTCTGCCAATAACTTACGCCCCAGTAATCCTCCGGCAACATTCACCAAAATATGAATGGTTCCGCCAAACTTTTTGATACAAGCGTCAACCACCTTTTTAACGTCAGCTGCATTGGTCATATCCCCTTGAACAGCAATAGCTTCTCCGCCGTTTTTGGTAATTAACTGCAGCGTTTCATCAGCCTGGTCTTTTCCCGCATTATAATTGATACAAACTTTTACACCAGCCGCAGCGAGTTTTAGTGAAACTTGACGCCCAATATCGCGCGCACCGCCAGTAACAATGGCAACTTTATTTTTCATAAGGCATGCAACCCCTTTTGAGCAAGCAGTTAGTTGTTTTGCAAAAGCTAGGTTCAACTAAAAGTATTTGTTTTCCCCTCATGAAAAGTAGAATAGAGTAAAAATATTTCCGGTAACGTTTCCGGAAACGTTACCGAATTTCTCCACCTAGTTTCCATAGCTTTACCCGACAAAGAAAAGCTGGCCATGGACAAACCGGTTACTATAAAAGACATTGCAAAACGGTTAAATATTTCAATTTCTACCGTGTCAAGAGCCTTACGAGACGCGGCAGATATTAACAGAAATACCAAGAGTGCTGTGATGCGTTTAGCAGAGGAACTCAATTATCAGCCAAATCGACTGGCAGTGAGTTTACGACAAAACCAAACGCATACCATTGGTGTAATCGTACCCAACTTAGATTATGTTCTTTCTTCGATGGTGCGTGGCATTGATGAGGTAGCCTTAGAAGCCGGCTATACCGTTATGGTTTGTCAGAGTAATGAGTCCTTTGGTCGAGAAATTGTCAATACAAAAAGATTATTAGACAGTTTGGTGGATGGTTTTATCATTTCTGTTTCTAGTGAAACAAAATCCTTTGACCATTTTAAAAAAATACAAGACCGAAACATCCCATTGGTACTATTTGATCGATTGGCGCCTAATCTAGTAGCACCGAGCGTTAAGCTAGATAATGAAAATGGTGGATTTATTGCAACAGAACATCTCATCAAACAAGGTTATAAAAAAATTGCAATTCTTGCAGGACCAAAAAATTTAGGCATCAGCAATCAACGCATGGATGGCTATTTAAACGCCTTAAAAAAATATAAGATTAAAAAGAACAATCAATTTATTGTGCATTGTGATTTTAATCAGCAATATGCGTATGCAGCAACAAAAGATCTATTACAAATGAAAGATCGACCGGATGCAATTTTCACAATCAGCGATCGAATGGCTATTGGAGCGCAACTTGCGATTAAAGAGAATAATTTAAAAATGCCTGAGGATATTGGCCTAGTAG
>CAYFLE010000022.1:0-8970 GCA_964343645.1 uncultured Chitinophaga sp.
ATTGCTAGATACAATGTGGGTAATGCCATTCAAGCGGCTTGGGATCTTGAAAAATTTCCTGATCAATGGGATGCACTAGTCGATCTGATTCAGAAAAAAAATCCTGCGCGAATTGGTATTAATATTTCAAAATCCTTTGGTCATGCAGATGGCCTGGATCACACACACTACGTACAACTAACAGAAAAACTACCTCCGACCTATAAAAACAAACTGGTATCGGCAGAATCACTTGCTGTAGGTTGGCTTGAAACAAGAACTGAACGGGAAATCCAATTCTACCAAAAGCTAGTTGCAATAACACACGAAATAATTGCGGAGGGATTTTCTGCGCGCACCATAACGCCTGGTATTACCACAACGGATGATCTGGTTTGGTGGTTTAGACAACGTGTTACTTCACTAGGTCTGACTACTTGGTTTCATCCTTCTGTGTCTGTGCAACGAAGCGACACCGTCAACTTTGAACACCTTCGTAGTTTTTCAAATCGTCCTGAAAATGACGTAATACTTCCAGGCGACTTATTGCATGTCGATTTTGGCATCACTTATTTACGACTCAATACGGATGTACAACAGCACGCATATGTATTACGTCGAGGAGAAACTGATGCACCAGCTTATTTACAAAAAGCTTTTAACACGAGTAATCGACTACAAGATATACTAACCAGTCAGTTTAAAACAGGACGCACTGGTAATGAAATACTAAAAGAAGCACGAGAACTTGCTAGTAAGGAAGGAATCAAACCAAGCATCTATTCTCATCCTTTGGGATTACACGGACATGCTGCAGGACCCACGATTGGATTATGGGATCAACAACAAGGAGTGTTTGGTAGCGGCGATTATCCGGTTTACCCCCAAACTGCTTATTCCATTGAATTGAACAGTGCAACCACTATTCAAGAGTGGGGAAAGGAAATTAGAATTATGCTGGAGGAAGATGGCTATTTTGACGGAAAAACCTTTCATTTTTTAGCAGGAAGACAAGAAAAATTGCGTCTGATAAAATATTTCTGAGCCAACTTTACTACATTTCATATCCCAAAATCAAAAAAAGTGAAAAACTACTTTCTACTGTTATCAGGTCTGATTTTGACCTGCACGATTTCTGCACAAAAAGTAAACTGGGAACAGTTTAAAAATTGGAAACCCCGTAATATTGGACCCGCAGGAATGAGTGGGCGAATTACCACTATTGATGCGGTGGTCGCCAATCCCAATATTGTATATGTAGGTGCCGCTTCAGGTGGCGTATGGAAAACAGAAAATGGAGGACAATCCTGGAATCCCATTTTTGACGAACAACCCATTCAAAATATTGGATCAGTTGCTATTCAACAAAGCAATCCTAACGTCGTGTGGGTAGGCACTGGTGAAGGTAATCCTCGTAATTCACTCAACTTAGGTGCTGGAATTTATAAATCATTGGATGCGGGAAAAAGTTGGAAAAAAATGGGGCTCGACAAAACAATTTGTATTCATCGAGTTGTCATTGACCCTACTAACCCAAACACAGTGTACGTAGCCGCCATTGGAAATCCCTATGCAGAACATCCAGAAAGAGGTGTTTTCAAAACAACAGACGGTGGCGAAACCTGGTCTAAAATTCTTTATGTGAATGACACGACCGGTTGTGCCGACTTAGTGATGGATCCTTCCAATCCTAACAAAATAATTGCTGCCATGTGGCAGTTTCGGAGAAGACCTTGGGAATTAAAAAGTGGGGGTGCAGGAAGTGGGCTCTACATGACTGTAGATGGCGGAAAAAATTGGAAGAAAATGGGTAAAGAAGAAGGAATGCCAGAAGGACCACTTGGAAGAATTGGTATTGCATTCGCAAAGAGCATGCCTAGCAGAGTGTACGCAAAAGTGGAAGCCACAAAAAATGGATTATACAAAAGTGAGGATGGTGGATTTAACTGGCAATTGATCAATAGTAATGCAGCCGATGTAACAGATCGACCATTCTATTATCAAGAAATTTATGTTGACCCTAAAAACGAAAATCGAATTTATGATGTGCACTCCACCATTACTTATAGTGAAGATGGAGGTAAATCATTTAACACACTCATCCCCTACTCAGGAATTCACCCAGACCACCATGCATGGTGGATCAACCCAGAAAATCCTAATCAAATCATTGAGGGGAATGATGGAGGACTTGGGTTTTCAAGAGACCGAGGTAAGAGCTGGAACTTCGATGAAAAAATTCCAGTAGGACAATTTTACCACGTAAATGTTGACAATGAAACACCGTACAATGTAATGGGTGGATTGCAAGACAATGGAAGCTGGCATGGCCCTGCCTATGTTTGGATCAATGGTGGAATTCGCAATTATTACTGGCATAACGTAGGTGGTGGTGATGGATTTGATGTAATGCCTGATGCCGAAGATGCAAGCTGGGTCTATAGCGAAAGTCAGGGAGGATCTTTTGGAAGAAGAAATTGGAAAACGGGAGAATCCTGGTTCATCAAACCCAATCCTTCTACGCCTACTCAATTACTTCGCTTCAATTGGAATACGCCAATGGCACAAGATCCATTTGATGCGAAAACAATTTATCTAGGTAGTCAGTTTGTACACAAAAGCACAGATAAAGGAGCTAGTTGGCAACCCATTTCAGGAGACTTAACAACCAATGATTCTGTAAAAATTAAAGCATTCCAAAATACAGGTGGACTCACATTAGACATTACAGGTGCAGAAACCTATTGTAGTTTATTAACTATTGCGCCATCTTCAAAACAACAGGGAGTCATCTGGACAGGTTCCGATGATGGTCAAGTTCAGTTAACAAAAGATGGTGGACAAACCTGGAGCAATTTGGCTGGTAAAATTCCTGGATTACCTGCGGGTTGTTGGATACCACAAATCATTGCTTCGCGATATAATGCAGGAGAAGCATTTGTGATTGCCAATGATTATCGCAGAGGAGATTTCAAGCCTTATATATTCAGAACAACAAATTTTGGAGAAACCTGGACTAGGTTAATAGATGAAAGCAAAGTCAATGGTTATGCGCTTTGTCTATTGCAAGACCCTACTCAACCCAATTTGATTTTTGTAGGTACCGAACACGGACTATGGATCAGTGTTGATAATGGCGCTACCTTTTCTCAATGGAAAAATGGATATCCTTCTGTATCAACGTACGATCTAGCAATCCAAGAAAGAGAAGCTGACTTAGTGATTGCTACATTCGGTAGAGCACTTTGGGTATTAGATGATATTCGCCCCTTACGTCAATTGGCTGCAAGCACTTCTAAAACACCGGCAAAAAATATTACCGTTTTTCCAGCACCCGATGCCACACAAGCACAATATAAACCTGCAGATGGTTATGAATGGAGTGTAATGGGAATTTGGGATGCGGAAAATAGACAGCGTGGTGCCGCAGTATCCTTCTATATCAATAAACCCAAACGCACGGATTCAACTCAAACAAAAGCAGCTCCTGCTGCTGCTGAAAATTCTACTGCAACAACAACACCTGGTGGCGGACAAGGTGGTGGCGGTGGTCGTATGGGAGGCGGTGGCCAAGGAGGCGGCGGTGGTCGTATGGGCGGAGGCGGAAGAGGATTTGGTGGAAATCGTGGCGACTCTGTGCAAGTAAGAATTTATAATAGCGAAAATGGATTGATTCGTTCGCTTAGATGGAATGCAGATACAGGTTTTAATAGAATGTATTGGGGAATGGAAGAAAGAGGGTATCGTCAACCAGGTTCTCCCAAACCTCAACCTGGCTCACCTGAACCGGGTGGACAACAAGTATTGCCGGGTACTTATAAATTGATTCTCTCTTATGCAGGACAATCTGATTCAACGATGCTTACTGTAAAAGATGATCCACGCCTAGGAAATCGAAACGAAATCAAAATAGCACAACGTAAAGCTCTGGATCGTGTACGTAAAGCGGGCGATAAATTGACTGCAGCAATGGATCGAATGAATGAAGCAGAAGAAGTATGTAATAAAATGGTTAATCAACTCAAGGGATTGGAAGGAAAACCTGCAGACTCACTTCGTAAAGCCAGCAATGCACTGCTTGAGGATCTCAAGAAATTCCGCGAAGCCATCAATGGAAAAACATCAGACAAGCAGGGAATCACGCGTAGTCCTTTTGAAGTAACTGTATTATCACAATTGCAAAACGCACAACAATCAATCAATGCCAAAATGGTACCTCCAGGTGCACAAGAGGAACTGTTGATTGTGAATGCAGAAACAGCGGTAAAATCATTTGTTACCACTATCAATGAGTTCTTTGCTGGAAAATGGACAGACTATAAAAAACAAGTAGAAGAAACCAAACTCAATCTGTTCAAAGAATATAAACCAATCGAATAAAATTCACTTACTTAATCAAAGAGGGGATCTTCTTACAACGAAAAGAGGGTCCCCTCTTTTGCTAAGTGAAAGCCAAGTTTCTCCACTCTAGCCCTTATTGGATTGGAAGGGTTAACTAATGGATTAGTGTGATTAAAATGCGTAAAATAAACTCGTTGTCTGATTGACAAGGGCGCATTGCTCAATAACTCGATTGTTTCAGTAACAAAAGGATGTGGAATTTCACTCATAGGACGATTTACTTCGCCATCAGCAAAAAAAGTGCCATCCAAAAAAGCGTAATCTACTTTTTCAATTTCTTGCATCAATTGCCGATTCCATTTACTCCACTTATCAATATCGGGAATATATAATAGTGATTTGCGAACTCCTTTAATTCTAAACCCTATCGTCTCTGAATATTCATCGCGATGAGGAACTAGTAAAGGAGTGATGGTATACCCATCTAGCTGAACGGATAAATCGTTTTGCAAGGATTGCAATTCAATATTTTTTAATAGGACCAATTGATTCCAAGGACCGTTAGTAGAAAGAAAAGATAATAAACGTGGCATGGCAAAAACCTGAACATTCTTCGCATTCATCGCTTCACGGCCCAACTGCATTAAGCCTGTGTAATGCCCCATATGTGCATGTGTTAAAAAAATGGATTGAAGCGAAGCAGAATTGAATAATGAATGGACCAATTGACTTTGCGCAATAATATCGGGTGTTGCATCAATTAAAGTGTACTGTTGAGAGGTGGGATTCACAATAGCCAAAGAAGTGACTGCTTTTCGAGAACGTGCATTGGCACAACACGCTTTAGTACACCCCAATTGAGGAAGTCCCCCATCTTGCATTACTCCAAGCACTACTAATTTAAATTCGGTAGCCTGTGCAAAAAGAAGTTGACTTAAAAAAAAGGGACTGATCAGTACAATCAATCCCTTCCTAAAAAATGGGTTGTTCATTTTTCAGCAATAACGATGACCGGAAGCTTGCTTTCAGCAACTACCTTATTAAATTCCTTTATTCCGTTGTCTAAAATTCCTTGTAATTGAGCGACTGCTTGATCTACTTGCTTTGCTAAATCGGCAAACACTTCTTTAGCTTGCGTAGGAGGTGCCATATTACCACTATTAGCCATATCAAACACACCACTCAATTTATCATCCAAGCGAATTGGGAAATTCAATACATCTTGTCCGCTCTTTGCTTTTGTTTGATGTAATAGTTCTTCCACTGCTGTTAATTGTTTAGAAAGGCTATCTCCCAAATTCTTAATTGGTGCAGGACAACTCTTCCCCTGACGACTGATAAATTCACTGATCTGTTGACGAGCCTGTCTAATTTTTCGAATAGACACCATTGTTTGGTTGAATTTGTCTCGTACTTGAATCAAAAAATTCAACTGCGCTTCATAATCAGCTTGCGAACATTTATAATTGGGATCAGCTAGTACTGTAAATGGAACCAAGATTGTGTCCTTATTAAATTGAACTTTTGCTGTATAATTACCCGGAGCAGCCGTAATACTTCCCGGAACTCCATTCCAAAGAATTAACCCATCCATCTTTTCTGCCTCAGGATATTTCAAATCCCAAACAAATTGATTAAACCCCTTTTTCAAGGTCAACGGATTTTCTTTATGATTCACCGCAAATCGTTTGATTAATTTACCTGCTGGATCCAAAACAGAAACAGCAGCTTGTGTAGAGTCTGTCACTTCCTCTTTCAACCAAAAATTAATAACAGCCCCTTTAGGTGGATTAGCTGCACTATTTGCTGGCGTATTCATGGCACCCCATCTAGCACTTGCTCCTGGCATCCGATACGTTTCGTTAGCTCGATAGATATGAATGGGTTTGTTTAAAATAGTTGCCTCTGCTTGCTGAATCATGGATAAGTCATCCAAAATCCATAATGCGCGGCCCTGCGTTCCAACAATTAAATCATTATTCTTAATCGTTAAATCGGTAATGGGGACCAAGGGTAAATTCAATTGAAACGGCTGCCAATTTGCTCCATCATCAAAACTGATATACATCCCAAATTCTGTACCCGCATATAATAAGCCAGCACGTTTATGATCAGCACGCATGACACGTGTAAAATGCATAGAAGGAATTCCGTTTGTAATCAACTTCCAACTTTGACCCTCATCTTCTGTCTTATAGATATAAGGAGTATAGTCATCTAATTTATAGCGCGTACCTGTGATATATACAACGCCTTTTCGAAATGGATCAGCTTCAATGGCATTCCACATCATCCACTTGGGCGCTTCGGCAGGTGTCACATTCGCCCAATTTTTCCCGCCGTCTTTACTAAAATGTATCAACCCATCATCACTTCCCGTCCAAAGATGATCTTTCTCCAGTGGACTTTCCATAGCCGTGAAAATGGTACAGTAATATTCTACCGACGTATTATCTTTTGTGATTGGCCCACCGCTCGAATACTGTCTAGTTTTATCATTGGTAGTTAAATCGGGAGATAATTGCTTCCAACTTGCCCCTTCATTATCCGTAGCAAATAATGCATTTCCTGCACAGTATAATTTTTTTGGATCGTGCGGGGAAAAGAAGATGGGGAAATTCCATTGAAAGCGATATTTCAACACATCGGCTCCAGCGCCCATTGGGTTGTCAGGCCAAACCGAGATGGCTCTATTTTCGCCCGTTGTGTGATCATAGCGCGAAAGATAGCCACCGTAATTACCTCCATAAACAATATTCGGATTAAGTGGATCTGCCACCACATAGCCACTTTCTGCACCGGCAGTAGGCTCCCAATCCTGTTCAGTTATATAACTCCCATAGGTAGCAGAACGAATTCGAAGTGTTGAATTATCCTGCTGGGCAGCAAGTACTCGATAAGGAAATGCATTATCTGTACTGACTCTATACAATTGTGCAGTAGGCTGATTCATCAACGAACTCCAATTTTGACCCTCATCAAAACTTACTTGTGCGCCACCATCATCTGCTACAATCATGCGCTTCCCATCAGCGGGATCTATCCATAAATCATGATGATCTCCATGAGGAGTACGTAATGAGGTAAAGGTTTTACCGCCATCTCGACTCTTCATAAAATTGACGTTAGGGCAATACACCACATTTTCATTTTTGGAGTCCACAAAAACTTTCGTGTAATACCATGCACGTTGACGAATGTTATTATCATTGCTTTGCAGGGTCCATGTTTCTCCTTTATCTGCACTGCTATATAAGCCTCCTTTTTCGTTTTCAATGATTGCATATAATTTATCCGTATTGGATGGAGCCACTGCAACACCCACAATTCCCCAAATACCTTTGGGCAGTCCCCGTGCGGTGCTGATATTTATCCATGTTTCTCCTCCATCGATACTTTTCCATAAACCACTTCCCTCTCCACCACTTTCTAAACTATGCGGTGTACGAATCACTCGCCAAGTTCCTGCATAAAGGATGTTTGTATTTTCAGGATCTAATACTAAATCACTACAACCTGTTTGATCATTCACAAATAGTGTTTTCTTCCATGTTTGCCCACCATCGATAGATTTATAAATACCTCTCTCTGAGTTTGGACCAAACAAATGACCCATCACACCTGCCCAAACAATAGAAGGATTAGATGGGTCAACCAGGATATTTGTAATATGTCTTCCTTCTTTTAATCCAACATTCTTCCATGTTTTTCCTGCATCTGTACTTTTCCAAACACCCCCTAATCCTTCCGATACATTACCGCGCATAGTATTTTCACCCTCGCCAACGTAAATAATATTTTCATTGGAAGGTGCGATAGCAATCGCACCAATAGAACTTCCAAAATAACCATCACTAATATTTTTCCAATTACTTCCGCCGTCTGTTGTTTTCCAAACACCCCCACCCGTAGCGCCAAAATAAAAGGTGTTGCGAGACTGTATACTTCCTGTTACGGCTGCGCTTCTTCCACCCCGAAAAGGTCCAATTAATCGATATTTGACGCCTCCAAAAAGTGCAGCATCCATTTGCTGGGCAGAAACTGGAGTAGGCGATTTAGCTTTTTTGGGCTGTGCTATTCCCAAGCTATTTAATGACAGAAAACAAGCAACAAGAAGTAAATATTTCATAGTACTATTTTGAAGATGTTGAAATTAACTATTAAAAAGTTGGGGCATTAAAATATTCACTTACCAAACATGGTAGCCATTCGATGCCCCATCCAGGCCATTGGCCAATATGCAAGCGTCAAATCTAGGATAGAGAACCACACAGGTGAAGGCATTCCTATGATGGTGGTGAGACCGCCCACAAAAAATATACCCCCCAACACCAATGAATAGCGAAGTTGTTTATCTGATGCCCAAGCAGAAACAAAAAATGCACTCGTCAGTGTTCCCATCGCATGTGCTAAAAACGGAAAAACAAAGTCTTGCATTCTTAGTAAGGGCAAGGCAGCTTTCAATGCTTCTCGCGTACTGGTGTTAACACCTTCAGGCAAAGGAATTAACCAATTACCCAAATACAGCATTCCCATATTAACTCCCATTCCCATAAAAAGAGCAATAAAAAAAAGGAGCTGGTTTTTGATTTTCATTTGCTGAAATTAACTGAACTAATTGATAATCTGGAGCATCCGTCAATTAAGTAC
>CAYFLE010000022.1:8980-14171 GCA_964343645.1 uncultured Chitinophaga sp.
AGACAATCTTAATCAAAATATAGTAAAAGTATAACCAGCTGTTTTCTAATAAATTAACATCCGCCTATCAATTTTTTTCCTACTAAACTGTTTACTCTAACTTTTGTTATCAATTAACCAACGATTGCCGCTGTACGCAAGTGCGTACAGAGATGAGTGTGTGTTTAGAGTGTTGGATGAATTCGTTCACCAAAACCTCAACATATGTTTGACCAAATGCTGATTGGAGTGATTGCAAAGACTGACTATGTCTCATTCACTTTTTTCATTGGAACCATGGCCATGATGGCCGCTTCTGTTTTTTTCTTTCTTGAGCTGAACAACACTAGTAAAGAGTGGCGTACCTCGGTACTTGTATCAGGTTTGATCACGTTTATTGCTGCCGTTCACTATTATTACATGAGAGAGTACTTTTTGGAAACACAAGAGTCTCCCACTTTCTTCCGTTATGTAGACTGGTTATTGACCGTACCTCTAATGTGCGTAGAGTTTTATCTGATCACTAAAAAATCAGGTGGCACAACCAGTTTATTGTGGAAATTAATTCTTGCATCTGTTGTAATGCTTGTTACTGGTTATTGGGGCGAAGCAGGACTCGGTAACGCTACCATCTGGGGAACAATCAGTGCCATTGCTTACTTCTACATTGTATATGAAGTATGGATGGGAGATGTTAAAAAACTTGCTACCAGCGCAGGATCTGCTGTATCTGCTGCAAACTCCGCATTAGGATGGTTTGTATTGGTAGGTTGGGCCATTTATCCGCTTGGTTATTTGATCGGTACTGCCGATGGCCAGTGGTATGAGAGCTTCAAAAATATCGGATTAGACATGAACATCATCTATAACATTGGTGATGCCGTGAACAAAATCGGTTTTGGATTAGTGATTTATAGCTTGAGCAGAAAAGCTAGCTAATTATATCACACTATTATCAAATGGGGGATGTTAAACATCCCCCATTTTCAACATGCAACTTTCACTTCGACTGTTACTTTTATTGGCGGGCATTGTATTTTGCTCTCTAGGTCAGTGGCTCCCATTGGTGGAAAAAAGCCAATTGATCATCATGATCACAACCTTTTTGTTGCTCGGTATTCCTCATGGCGCGCTCGATGTTTACATTGAGGGGGGCTTAGAACAAGAGAAAGATCATCGTAAAATTTTTCTTCGTTATGTTTTTACTGCGGCCATTTATATTGCAATCTGGTATTGGAAACCAGGAATTGCTCTACTGATTTTTATTTTGATTACCGCCTTTCACTTTGGAGAAATTGACTGGGTTGGAAACACGAATGACCATCAAAAAAAACTGATCTATTTCTTTTTAGGACTTTGTTGGATTGTTCTGTTGCTAAGCTATCATTTATCCACCGCTTTGGGCGTATTTGAATCTATTACACGCAACCAAATAAATGAAAACCGCTTTCTAACTTGGGGTAAAATACTTTACCCGATCTCACTCGTTTGTATGCTTTTAGTATATGGATACTTATTCTATCAACGAAGAAAGTATTTTTCCTGGACGCAGTATTGGTACATTGCTATTTTCCAACAAGGCGTATTACTGATATTAGCTCATCTAACCCCGCTTTGGATTTTTTTCGCATTTTATTTTGGAATTTGGCATTCCGTTTTATCACTTGATAAAATTCGATCGCATTTCAAGCTAAACTCCTCTATCCAAGATTGGACGTTTTTGCTAAAAAAAGCAATGCCCTTTTCAGCTATGGCCTGGATCGGAATATTGTACTTTATCTTCTTGACTGTAAAAAGTACCGACCCTACTGGAATGCTGTCACTCGTCTTTATAGGGTTAGCTGTATTAACAATTCCGCATTTACAAGTTTTTACCAAGCTCAATAAGTAAAATCATAAGCTTTGGCATGCTAAAATGTGCCTTTAGCCATTTGCAAAGTTATCCACAACCAGCGTTTGTTTAAGTTGTTGAATTACAGATCATTTTAAATTTTATCGAAATTCAAATAATTGGTTTACAAACTATTAACATAAACTGGCTGTTATTTCTTTTTGTCCAACTTTAGGAATAGCTTTCATTCATTGTTTGCCAACAAATGAAGATGCATGCAAGTGCATGCGAAAAGAAAAGGTGTGTTGAGAGTTGGGTTGACTATGTTCACCAAAACCTCAATAGTATGATTGCAATGCCGGTTCTAGAGGTTTGTGAAAACTCAAGTTTGTTTTTTTTAACTAAAACATAAGCTATGAATGCACAAATCCAACAATTGCTTGACTTACCTGGAAAATTGAACGGAATGATCAAAACCGGAGCCGTAAACTCGGCTGTTGATCAATTTGATTCAAACTCAGGAGTAAGACACTACACCTCTTTTATCTACAAATGGGCGGCTTGGATAGGTTGGGTCGTCATGGAATTTGCTATTTTGAAAGCAGCCTACCACTATTTTACAAGCGGTGAAGCAAGTGGCTTATCCCTTGTAGGTAGCGTTTTAACCACGCTGGTTTTGGTAGCATCTGCCTTCCCAATTGCACAATTAATTAGGGCAAGAGGAGAATCACTCGGCTCTGGCCATCAAGGAATGGTTGGTTTTATTTTTGGCGACTTTATTAAAACTAATATCCGTTTACTAGGAGAAGTAGCAGCTATTGTGGGTCTATTTGCAGCCGTAAATCAAACGTTGGCTTTCCTTATGGATCATACGCTATTTTCTGCAACTTCTGCTGGAGCTCTTGATATTCTTAGTTCAGTTGCTTCAGTTCCAATGAATTTATTAAATGAATTAGCTGGAATGTTCCATATGGATATGGTGACCAATATTCTGAATAGTGCAGCGAGCTTCAAAGTTGATGCAAATGGCACTTATGATGGTGACTTCGTTTGGAACACTCAAGATCTTTTTGGGGTATTTGGAGCCTACATTAATGTTATAGTAGGGCTAGCATTTGTATATGTTAACCTAGCAGTTTATGGCTTCTTATATAATTTGGCATCTACACTGATCAAGTGGATCTCTTCGCCTTCTATACCCATATCTGTAAAAAATAGATAAAATTTCCATTTTATTCACTTAAGGGAGACGAGTTTCGTCTCCCTTTTTTATTTTAGAAACTTCCCGCTTATCTTGTATCATGGCTTTTTTTCGTTGGTATCCCCTACATGATTATGCGGTAACCATTGAATTGGATTTACCAATGGGCTCAGTGGCGCAGGAAAATATCCAACAACTTCGCCAATTAGCGGTCGATCAGCTTGGAGAGTACCTCATTGACCTTGTCCCTTCCTACACCAGCTTGACTCTATGTTTTCATCCTAAAAAAAGCTGGACATCCTTTACGCAAGCAATTGAACAGCTCTTAAATGTGGCAGCAACTACAACCCCAACTCAGGTAAAAAAAGAAAGCGCCATCAAAAATATTCCTGTTTGTTATGACCTAGACTTTGCAACTGACTTAGAAAATCTCTCCTCACACTTAAAAATTTCAATCGAAAATATTATTGAACTACATCATCAACCAATCTATCAAGTATATGCGGTGGGATTTACACCAGGATTTCCCTACCTAGGTGAAATCAATAAACAACTGGTGGTTCCGCGAAAGGAAATACCCAGTCCACGCATCCAGGCTGGAAGTGTTGCCATTGCTCACCACCAAACAGGCATCTATCCATTTTCAACACCGGGCGGTTGGCATGTGATTGGCAGAACACCGATTTCGTTATTCGATAAAAATCGATCGCCGGTTTGTTTTCTTGAAACGGGAGATCAAGTAAAATTCATCCCTATTTCTAAAACTGAATTTGAAAATTGGCATGAGTCTTCTCTTTCATAAAACAGGGATAGTAGCATTAATACAGGACAGAGGACGTCCAGGCTATCGTCATTGGGGTGTTCCAGAGAGTGGACCTATGGATAGCATTTCGTATGAGTTAGCACATGCATTATGCGGCAATAACGGCGATGAAGCGTTAATAGAATTTACCCTACATGGAGCCGTAATTGAGTTTGAAAGCAACACCCTGATTGCATTGACAGGCGGAGGAGCACAAGCTTTAGTAAATGAAGTGCCACTCGCCTATCATACTGCACATGCAATAAAAAAAGGAGACCTACTAAAATTAATCCCGCATTCATTGGGATGCAGAACCTATTTAGCGGTACAAGGTGGATTAAAAATAACCCCTGACTTAGGTAGTTTCTCTAGCTACCTTCCTGCACAACTAGGCGGATTGAATGGTCAAGCCCTAAAACCTGGCGATCGAATTGAATTCAATCCTATCAGCAGAAAACCATCATCACCAACACAAGTAGAAATAAAGTTTGATAACCCAGCTTTGTATCAAAACGAAATTATTGTCCCCATTCACCAGGGACCTGAATGGATGTGGTTGGATGCAAACATGCAATCCCTTTTCTTACAGGAGAAGTGGCGCATCAGCCCGCAGTCAAATCGAATGGGGATTCAATTATTGGGAACTGCAATCCACAAAAAAGAAAAGAAAGAACTACTCTCCACCGGTGTGATGCCAGGCATTATTCAATTAACTCCTGCCGGCATCCCTATTATTTTAGGCGCAGATGCCCAAACTATAGGCGGCTATCCAAGAATAGCAAGAACCACATTACCCGCTTTATCAATAATCGGCCAATGTAGACCCGGCGTTTATATTCAATTTAAATTAGCAGAAGAGTCGATATGAAACAAATTGATATAAACTGTGACATGGGCGAAGGAATGAGTAATGAACAAGACGTCATTCCATTGATTAGTTCTATTAGTATTGCCTGTGGGGGACATACAGGTAATGTAAATACAATGCGTGAAACAATTCAGTTAGCGAAAAAATTCTCGGTTTCTATTGGAGCACACCCGTCTTATCCGGATACAATAAATTTTGGAAGAGTAAAAATGCAAATGGATGAATCTAGTTTGCGTCAATCCATCATCGAGCAAATTCAAACCCTTGTTAAAATTGCCAGCGAAGAAAATTACCCAATAAAACATGTCAAACCACATGGTGCCTTGTACAATGAAGCAGCCAAAGACTACAAACTTGCCGAATTAATTGGTGAATGTATACTAGCCATTAATCCTACGCTATCCTTGTGGGGACCCCCACAAAGTGCATCAGAAAAAGCAGCGGCTACATTGAAAATTCATTTTGTGGCTGAGGGTTTTGCTGATAGAACCTATCAAGCAGATGGCAGCT
>CAYFLE010000023.1:0-6223 GCA_964343645.1 uncultured Chitinophaga sp.
TTACAATCGTTAAGCAAATGTAATTGTGCTTACGCCATCCTCCATGAACTATTTTGACCTTTTTGAGATACCAATACAATTTGCAGTTAACACTGCCGAACTAAAAAAGAAATACTTATCACTTAGCAGAAAATTTCATCCTGACTTTTTTACCCATGAAGAGCAGGAGATGAAGGAGCTTGCCCTTGAGAATAGCTCATCCCTCAATAAAGCTTGGCAGATATTTCAGAACCCCCTTCTTACGCTTCAGTATTCATTAAATCTACTAGGTATAATTCAGGAAAATGATAACCCAACCTTACCAGCCGCTTTTTTACAAGAGATGATGGAGATAAACGAATTATTAATGACCGAGGAACCTGCTGAAATTGAAGAATGCAAAAAACAAATCAAGAAACTAGAAGATAAACTATCCGCCGAAGTCGAAAATATACTATTACAAACGTAAATACCTAGATAGGATTCAAAAGAGAATAGAACAAATAAGTCACTAAATTTCTATTTTCCCTACATTTGCACTCCCCTGCCCGGGTGGCGGAATTGGTAGACGCAGCAGACTCAAAATCTGCCGTTCGCAAGAATGTATCGGTTCGACTCCGATCTCGGGCACCAAGCCTTCAACGTCAAATTGAAGGCTTTTTTATTCTGTATAATGTTTATTTGCTTCTAATTACTCTTAATGCTACTTAAATAAATTATAATGATCTTTTAAATATGTCACCGTTCCGTTTTGTTGTGCATGCGCAATGGTGTAAATAGAAAAAACAGGAACAGAATCTGTAATTTTTTGATAAGTGGGCTTTTGTTCCATCAAGCAAGTTTGCAAATAACCAGTATCAAGCTTTTCTTTCAACACTAATTCACTGAGTAAAAAGGGTTCCTCTACACGAATACAACCATGACTTATAAATCGATTTTTACGGAGAAAGGCCGCTTTATTATTCGTATCATGGATGTATACTCCATAGGGAGTGGAAAACTCAAATTTCAAAATCCCCAACGCATTATCACACCCAGTAGACTGGCGAAGCGTAAAGGGGAAATTAAAGGAGGAATATTTTTTCCATTGAATGGTGTCTGCATTTAAAATACGACCACCCTTGTCCATTACTTGCATATTTTGGTTATCCAACCAAGTAGCATCCTTTTTTAGCTTTGGCAAAAACTCCTGTGTGGCGATACTAAATGGCACATACCAGTAAGGATACAAAACAAGTTGGTTAATCCATGCGGCAAAATAAGGGGTTGGCGTAGCTGGCTTTCCCACAACCACTTTGAGGGCAAGTGAATCACGCCGATTTGAAACGTACCGCAATTCATTTTTAGCGATATCTACAATGAAGTATCGAGGCAAATCTAAATGTCCAATCCATTTGTATAGCATGTAAGCCTGTTTGACAAATAATAGCGTATCATTATTAGCACGAGTTAGGTGGTTGGCAGCAATAACTAAACGACGCTTATACTCAGTAAACAAAGAAGCTTCGGCCGCAGTCCTAGGACTAGTCAAAGTAGAGATAAGTGACAATAACTGGACGGGCCTTCGCATAGATAATACAGACCCCCTGATTTCATTTAACTTCTTTTGATGGACTTGTATTGATACAGCATCAAAGGTAAACCAGGGGTTAACCATAAAGCCCCCAAGCAAATCGTTTGCAACAAGCGTTGCGGCTTTGCAGAAAACTGATTGCTCCCAAGCCAACGTATCTTTACCCAATTGCTGTTCCATTTCAGCAAGCAAATAGGGCTTTTCAATTAGCCCCTGTTGATAGAGATCACGCGTTGAAAGAATCACTTGTTTTTTAAGCGAATTCTCCTGCGCAGAACAAAATAATATCACTAATTGAGTCAAAAAAAGTAGTATAAATCTATTGCGCATGAATCGAGAATATTCGTCTAATAAATTCTTTACTGGCGCTGACCGACCATCCCTTCATCCTTCCCCGCTGGATGACCACCTGATTATCCGCCGATTGTTGCAAATAAAAGTAAAATACAAATGGCGCATTGGGTTGACTCCAACCCATTATTTTACCAAATCGTAGATCGTTTAAAACAATAGACCCATTCTCTTTTTTTAAAGCATAATAGCCCTGTGAAAAACGAATAAGGTGCGTTAACGACTCCTGATCAGCTGCCAATGGCAATAAAGACTTATGTTGTTGTAAAGTGGAAAAACGAATTTGATTGGATGAATCAAAGACCGAATAATACCCCATTCTAAAAGTGGTATCAACTTTCTCCACTACATACCAAAGCCAAGGATTAAAGGGAGTAGGTGTAGAAAAATAATTGACCACTGCTTTAGTAGACTTATTTAAATTCTCCTTTACCACTTGATTGACCTGCCACTTTGTAATACTGGCAAAAACTATATACAGGAAACTAAGCGTTAGTGCCGCTTGCGCAATCATTCGTTTATTGATTGTTGTTTTTTTAAAAAACAATAATAACAAACAAGCCAGCAAGAGAGGCATTGTAAAAAACGGATCCGCCACAAAAAGGACATTAAACGCAATTCGGATATGTGAAAACGGTTCAAACCAGGCAGTTCCGTATACATTCATTGCATCTAGCAAAAGATGCATAAGTGTTCCTGTTAAGCAGAAAAATAGCCATGAAGAGGTAGAGAGCCCAGCCCCCCACTTCATCCTACTGAGTAAAGAGACCAGCAAGAGTGAGATTAAAATCACAAAAAGAAAAGAGTGGGTAAACCCTCTGTGTGCTAGTAAATCTTCCGCAGGACTCAACCAAAATCCTGCAATAAAATCAAGATCAGGGATTGTTTGCAATACTGCACCGACTAGCCAAGCTTTTTTCCCTAGTTGCTTTCCGGCAACTACTTCCCCTATACAGGCACCCAAAACAATATGCGTTAGTGAATCCATAGGCTTATGTAGGATCTACATCAATCACAAAAGAAACTTTTGAAAATTGCTTTTTCTGGCGCACTATAGCCACTGCTGACTTTATATCCAGCTTGCATTGACTAATCAGCCTAGCCTTTCGAGGTAACTTTAAAAGCAATTCCATTCGATATTGATTTCGCACCCGATAAATAATAGCCGGGGCAGGACCTCTCAAATATTGACGATAAGTTGAACCCAGCAAATTTGCTAAATAGGCAGCCGCTGATTTAGCAATTGATTCCTGCATATGCCTTACACTTAAAACGATTAGTTTACTATACGGAGGATAAAAAAATAATTCTCGCTGTCCTAACTCTTCTTTAAAAAATGCTTCATAATCGTGTTGCTTAACATACTCAAATAGATGTTGCGTTGGATTATATGTTTGAATGAGTACCCTACCTTTTGTTTGTCTTCGACCCGCTCTTCCACTCACTTGTTCCATGAGCTGAAAGGCGCGTTCATGTACTCGGAAATCAGCAAATTGCATTAACCCATCCGCATCCAATACACCCACTACATCCACCTTTGCAACATCTAATCCTTTTACGATCATTTGAGTTCCAACCAAAATATCAATATCTCCCTTTTCAAAAGAATGAATCAATCGTTCATGAGCATACTTTCCCTTGACGGTATCAATATCCATCCTTTCAATTCTCGCAGCTGGAAACAAGTCTTTCAAATCCTCTTCCACTAACTCAGTGCCAAAGTTTTTTTGGATAAATTTATTTTTACCGCAAGAGCCACACCTTTCTACCAACGCATACTTATTACCACAATAATGACATTGTAAATGTTGTTCCTTTTTATGATGCGTGAGTGAAACATCGCATTGTAAACATCGAGGGACCCACCCGCAGGATGCACAGATTTGATAAGGCACATATCCTCTTCTGTTTTGAAATAGAATCACTTGACGATTTTTTTTCAATGCGTCCTGAATCGCTTGCTTTAAGGGAGCGGTAATAATAGCAGCGGTTTTCTTTATTTGAGGTGTCAATTTTCGATCGATCAGTTCAACGGAAGGGATTGCCACTGAACCAAACCGCTCTTTCAACTCGACTAATGCATATTTACCTGAATTGGTATGATAATACGACTCCAATGACGGAGTAGCGCTCCCTAAGAGAACTTTTGCCTTATATAAAGCGGCCAAATAGATTGCTGCGTCTCTTCCATTATAACGCGGAGCAGGGTCTTGTTGCTTAAATGAAGATTCATGTTCCTCATCACAAATCACAAGCCCTAATGATTCAAAAGGAAGAAAGACGGCAGATCGAGCCCCCAAAATAACTTTTAACTGTCCGCTTCGCACTCGATTCCAAATTTCGACTCGTTCATTGGCAGAAAATTTTGAATGGTACACGCCAACATTTCCTCCAAAATGATGCTCCAGCCGTTGAATAGCTTGTGTAGTCAATGCAATTTCTGGCACTAAATATAAGGTCTGCTTTTTTTGCAAAAGCAGCTGCGCAATTAATTGAATATAGATATTTGTTTTCCCACTCGACGTCACACCATGCAATAGACAAATATCTTTTTCTAAAAAACTCTTTTCAATTTTTTGGAAGGCATTAGATTGCGAGCTAGAAAGTTTAAAATCTACTTGGTTGATCGGCGTTTGCTGTGTAATACGACTTACTTCTTGCGCCTGTAGCACCAATATTCCTTTTTCAACCAGCGCTTTTATCACTGCCGTACTCTCACCTGTTGATGTAGATAATTGTTGTGCGGTAAAAAAAGACCCATTCGCACTTAAATCTATAAACCGCAATAACAAATTTAATTGCCGTTCCGACCCCTTCCAATCATTCAATAAGGATTCCAACTTTTTTGGGGTTTTATACATTGGCGCCCACGACAAATAGTTTAGTTTTTTAGGTCGATACCGTTCCAAGAGCGATTCACGTACAATCGCAACATTATGTTTCAGCAACTGATCTAGAAGGGGAAAAATAGACTGCCTGTTTAGCATTGCTTGCACTTCACTAAGCTGTAGCTTTTTTTTAACTAATAGAGCCTCCGCTACCATAAATTCGTCAGCAGTAAAATGAGAAAAATCATCACTGGCGCCTTCATTCCAACACAACTCTGTATCGCTACTCAATCGAAAATTTGCTGGCAATGCCGCAGCCATTACTTCACCCTCTGTGCATTGATAATAGGACGCCATCCACTCCCAAAATTGAAGTTGCAACAAAGACACAATTGGTGCGTTGTCTAATACTTGCAAAATTGGTTTCACAGGTGCTGACAATACTTGTGATTGGTACACTCTCTTCACTAATCCGGCGTAGGTCTTTTTCTTACCCAAGTTCACTTCTACTCGACACCCCACTTTTACCGCATCTAGCAATGTCGGTGGAACTGCCCAAGTAAATATGGTGGGTAAAGCAGTCGGAATGATGACGTCAGCGTAAAATACCTTGGATGAAGACTGGGGAGACATTCGTACACTAATTTACCAAACTATTGGCAGCTACACTCTATTAATCCAAGGGGCATTATATTCAAGTAACTTTTTCTCCATCAGTGTCATCACTTTTTTCTTTAACGCGGGTAAATCTTCAAGCGTATACCCCTCTACCGAAATTTCTTCCAAATAGATGGATCGACTTTGCCCTGGCAATAAAGTGAATGGGCTGCTATAATGCATACGACGATAGCCATCTAAAAATAATAGTGGCTTAATGGGAGTTCCCGTTTCAATGGCAATTCTAAATGCCCCATCATAAAAAGACTTCAGCGGTTGGTTAGTCATATTAAAAGTGCCTTCCGGAAAAACAAAAATGGAAACCCCCTTACGAAGCAATTCTTTCATTTTACGCACACTCTCCGCCCTATTTTCAGGATCGCTACGATCTACCGTTACAATTGCGTTCCGGTAGATATAGCCAAAAATGGGAAGCTTAGCTGTTTCAATTCTTCCCAATGGACGAAAATGCTGTCGCACTGTTTTGACAAGAATAACCGCATCAAAAAAGGAAATATGATTGGCCACAAATACAGTAGGCCGAGAAGGGTCATGCGGTACTTCAAAGTAATTTTTATGCCGCATAAATGCAAAGGGCATCCAACAGTCCGCCCATAACATACAAAGACGAATCATCTTATTGGCACCTGTAATAGGACCACCCCATGAGAAAATAATAAAAAAAGGAAGTAATAAGAACATGATGGCAACAAAAACCAGCAATGCATAGACCACATATAAACCGCGCAGCAGCTTGACCAAAATTTTCATAAAAGCACAATAAAATTAGTACAAGGAAGCCGTATGGCAAGGATTCGGTAAATTTGCGGCCCAT
>CAYFLE010000023.1:6233-11923 GCA_964343645.1 uncultured Chitinophaga sp.
GCCCATGTCTTCTAATACCTCCATTGCGTTTCACACGTTGGGATGTAAGCTCAATTTCTCCGAAACATCTGCCTTGGCTAACCAACTTAGCCAGGAAGGGTATGAACAACGAGATTTTGAAGAGGAGGCAGACATTTATGTAATCAATACTTGCTCGGTTACGGAGAATGCGGATAAAGAATGTAGACAGTTGGTTCGGAGAATCCAGCGCAAATCCCCCGAAAGTTTGGTGGTCATCACTGGTTGTTATGCCCAACTCAAACCTCAAGAAATTGCTTCCATACCAGGGGTAGACCTCGTGCTCGGTGCAAATGCAAAATTTGACCTTGCTTCACATTTGAAAACGCTGAAAAAAGGAGATACTACCAAAATTTGCAGCTGTGATATTGAAGAGGTTAGTACGTTTAACGCCTCCTGGTCAGCTGAGCACCGTACTCGCACTTTTTTAAAAGTACAAGACGGTTGTGATTATAATTGTTCTTTCTGCACTATCCCACTAGCCAGAGGAAAAAGTCGAAGTGATTCTATCCAAAATGTGTTGGAGAATATAAAAGAAATTGCAGGTGCCGGAACTAAAGAAATCATTTTCACGGGTGTAAACTTGGGAGATTTTGGTGAAAATGGAGAAGACTTCTTTCAATTGATTCAAGCAGTTGACCAATTACCGCTGAACCTTCGTTATCGTATTTCTTCTATTGAGCCCAATTTGTTGACCAATGAAATCATTGAATGGGTAGCCAATAGCAGCCAATTCATGCCCCACTTTCATATTCCTCTGCAAAGCGGGTCGGATAGAATATTGGGATTAATGCGAAGAAGATATAAAAGAAACCTTTATCAAGAAAGAGTCAGTTTGATAAAGCAATTGATTCCAGATGCCTGCATAGGCGTAGATGTGATCGTTGGATTTCCGGGCGAAACAGAGGAAGACTTTTTGGAAACCTATTCATTTTTAGCATCACTTCCCGTCTCCTATTTTCATGTATTTACTTACTCAGAAAGAGAAGATACGCTTGCCGCAACTTTAAAAGAAGTGGTGCCGATTTCTACGCGTCAATTGCGCAATAAAAAATTGCGTGCCCTCTCCTATGAAAAACAACAGCTATTTGAACTAACGCAACAAGGAAAAAAACGTCCAGTACTATTTGAAAAACAAGAGAGAGGTGATCAAATGGAAGGATACACCGACAATTATATTCGTGTCACTACTCCCTATCGCGCAGAGTGGGTAAATACAGTACTTGATTGGCAAATTTGAATGATTAATTACCTTTATGCCCCTTGGAACGTTAGCTCAGTTGGTTTAGAGCACTACTTTGACAGAGTAGGGGTCACTGGTTCGAGTCCAGTACGTTCCACCCTCCCCTTACCACATTTTCTTAAAGGATTCTTTATCTAACACAGAAGCGCTCTCTTTAAACAAGGAACGATTAGGCTTTTTTAATTGCATTGTATCCTTATCCCCTATCCATCTTGAAAATATCCCTAACGGCGTTAGGATAAAATAAAAGATGGCAGATAGTAAAATTCGAGGGACAATCTGACCAAGTACCCAAGCCAATTTCATCCAACCTTTATCAACTAGGGTAACAAATGAGTGACTAACAAATCCTCCTGCACTGAGTAATAGGGCTATATAAAGAAAATAAAGAGACTCCTTTAGCTTATACCCAAGTAACGCTACAAAAACAAGTAAAAACAGGGTTTGCGCTGCTTGTGAGGATGTGCGGTTGATTTTCATTTTTAAAAGAGTGTGTACACAAAAGGAGCTATTGCGCTACTACCTCCAAGGACAATTAATACTCCAAGAAGCAATAGAATAACAATGAGCGGAGCTAACCAAAACTTTTTACGCTCGCGCATGAACTGCCATAAATCTTTTAAAAACTCCATGTCTTAAAATTAATCTTTTGCAAAATGAATCAACCACTTTTCCTTATTTAAATAATCAGGCTGCTCCTCTTTTTTGTAAATAAAATCACCAATGACCAACCAATCCATTTCCGTACTCATAAAACAACGATAGGCATCATACGGAGTACATACAATTGGTTCTCCCCGTACATTAAAACTTGTGTTCACCAACACCCCCGCACCTGTTAATTGTTTGAAAGATTGCAACAGTTGGTAATACCGAGGATTCGTTTCAGCATGAACAGTCTGTATGCGTGCAGAATAATCCAAGTGAGTAATGGCCTGTAACTTACTACGTTGAGTATATAGCCGGTCCCATAAGGGCAATTCCTGAAAATTTACAGGAAGTGAAAATCGCAATGCCTGTTGAACAGGTGCCACCAATAGCATGTAGGGAGAAGGGGTCGTTAATTCAAAATAATCAGATACTTCCTCGGCTAAAACCGAAGGTGCAAATGGCCTAAATCCTTCCCGATATTTTATTTTTAGATTTAGCTTCTTTTGCATTTCAAAATCTCTGGGATCGCCTAGAATACTTCGATTCCCTAACGCACGTGGGCCAAATTCCATTCGCCCTTGAAACCATCCTACTACTTTTCCATTGGAAAGTTCATGCGCAATGGTAGTAGATAGCTTTTCAAAATCAGCTACAAGAACAGCATTTGCCTTCGTTTTTTTATTCATCCATTCCACTTCATCTCTTGAGTAGTATGGACCCAAATAACTCCCCTTCATGGAGTCTTTTCCTGAATAAGAAGAAGCAGAAACACTTCGGGGAATATCAAAATATTGGTGAGCCACTGCTAATGCAGCACCCAAAGCCCCTCCTGCATCACCCGCTGCAGGCTGGATATATAAGTCAGAAAAAATACCTTTTCGCAACAATTTTCCATTCGCAACACAGTTCAACGCAACACCGCCTGCCAAACAACAAACCGACGCGCCCGTCAGCCGCTTGGCTTCTTCCGCCATACGAAATACAATCTCCTCTGTAACTTCTTGAATGGCTAGCGCTAGGTTGCAATGTACAGGCAATAGTTCAGCTTCCGGCAATCGTCTTTTGATACCAAATAGTTTCTCCCACTTTTTTTCCTGTACCATTCGAAGACCGGTGGCATAGTTAAAATAATCTTGATCCAGCCAAACAGATCCATCGGATTGTATTTGCACTAATTCAGATTCAATAAGCTTTTTAAAACGATGCGTTTCGGCAGAGTTGGGGTCGCCATAGGGAGCCAACCCCATGAGTTTGTATTCACCAGAGTTGACAGTAAACCCAAGATAATAGGTAAAAGCGCTATAGAGCAACCCCACTGAATGAGGAAAATGCATTTCTCTTATCAATGAAAGCTGACTACCATCACCCATTCCTATTGAGGCGGTACACCACTCGCCTACTCCATCTATAGTCAATACAGCAGCTTGCGCGTAAGGAGAGGGATAGAATGCGCTAGCAGCGTGAGAAAGATGATGAGGAGTAAATAAGAGCGTCAAATTCTTTTGATCAAATGAATGCACCGCTCGTAAACCGTCGTAAATTTTTTTCTTCAAAAAAAGTTTTTCATCCAGCCACACAGGAATGGCCTTCAAAAATGAAATCAAACCCTTTGGAGCAAATGAATAGTAGGTTTGAAGAAGCCGTTCAAATTTCAATAGTGGCTTGTCATAAAAAACAACTGCGTCTAATTCATCAATAGTCAACCCCGCTTCCTCCAAACAATATTGGATGGAATGAACAGGGAATGCTGCCGTATGCTTTTTACGCGTGAATCGTTCTTCTTGTGCTGCCGCAATAATACTTCCATCTACAACGAGCGCTGCAGCAGCATCATGATAAAAGGCTGATATACCTAAGATTCTCTTCATTGTGCCTTCAACGGCTGTCTATCTCTTGCAATATACGTCGCAATCTTATTACCGAGTATAGCATGGGTAGCGGCTGAAATATGGCGTTGCCCATGAGGGACATGCGTAAGACCACTTTTTTCTACCTCGAGTTGAATCGAAGGATAATCAATGAATGCATCTGAATAAGTACGAAAATCTGGTAGCAAAGAGTCGGGTATAGAGGAGGTTCCTTTGTAGGTTGGAATATCCAAAATAATCAATTTGGTTTTACCTATTGTCTGCTTACGCAAGCGTTTCAAAATACATCGCTCTAAATGTTGCGCTTTTACATCTACCATCCCTTCTTTACCCAACACCGACTCGTCCAATTTTAAACGTTCTTTTTGTAATGAACGGTTTTTAAAAAAGTCCCAGACAGTGTTGAATGCAAAATTGTATAAATAGGATTCTTCACTTAACCAACGAATAAGCCCAAACTGATAAATAAAGTTTTGCAGTTGTACCCCAGGAATATGTTCCTTGTTTTTAACAAGTAAGGAATCGCCGTTGAGTTCAAAAAAACCAGACTTCAAATTATCATCAAAGTCATTCGAAAAAAATCCAAGCACTACATAATCGGGCTGGTAGTTGATCCCTTCTTGCTCAAAAAATACTAATTGCTCAGCGGTCCCCGTTCCAGAGAGTCCTGCATTGATCACCGTTGCGTTCCATCCATTTTTTCGCAAAAGTTCTTGCGCCACAGCTGAATAGGTTTCTTGCTGATTCACCTCATATCCAAATGTGTGAGAATCCCCTAGGACTAGTACTCGCACCTCTCCTTTGCTTTTTTGATACGGAATTTCTTCTTGATTTCTGAAGCCTTGACTATTTGTGTGAAAATGAAATTCACCATCAACACTTGTATGTGTAAAGTTCATGGATGGCCGCATCCGGCGCAGGTGGTATTGACCATACCATCGGTCAGTAAAATAACGGGGAAATAAAACAATTTTATCCTTGTATAGAACACGAATAGTCAACTCGCCAATTAGCAGCGCAACAAGTGTGCTTAACAATACAAGCAGGGCTGAAAAGAAAACCTTTTTCAATAGACAAGTGCTTAAAATAAAAAAAGAGGTCACTATAGTAACCCCTTGATTTCCATTGTGGGAGCTGACGGGATCGAACCGCCGACCCTCTGCTTGTAAGGCAGATGCTCTAAACCAGCTGAGCTAAGCTCCCTTTGGAGGGTGCAAAGATAAGAGCTGGCATTGATTTTACAAAACTGAAATCGAAATAGAGTCTATCAAAAAGCAGGTATTTTTGTGCCCCATGGAATTGAATAAAAGCTTTGATCATAGCCAGTCAGAAAAACGCTGGTATAAACATTGGAACGACAAAGGATATTTTCACGCTGAGCCAGATAATCGTGAGCCCTACACCATTGTCATCCCCCCTCCTAACGTGACGGGTGTGCTCCACATGGGGCATTGCCTAAACAATACCATCCAAGACGTTCTAGTAAGAAGAGCTCGTATGATGGGCAAAAATGCTTGCTGGGTACCTGGAACAGATCACGCATCTATAGCCACCGAAGCCAAAGTGGTGCAGCTCCTTCGTGAAAAAGGAATTGCAAAATCTTCTTTAAGTAGAGACGCCTTTCTTTCGCATGCCTGGGAATGGAAGGAGAAATATGGAGGAATTATTTTAGAGCAATTAAAGAAAATGGGATGTAGTCTAGATTGGAAACGGACACATTTCACCATGGACCCCTCCTATTACAACACCGTCATCCAAGTTTTTATTGACCTCTATGAAAAGGGATACATCTATCGAGGCAAACGAATGATCAATTGGGATCCTCGTGCAAAAACAGCATTGAGTGACGAAGAAGTTATTCGAAAAGAAACCAACCAAAAACTTTATCATTTACAATACAAAATTGACGA
>CAYFLE010000023.1:11933-13976 GCA_964343645.1 uncultured Chitinophaga sp.
CAATAATGGGAGATACTGCGATTTGCGTACATCCCGACGATGAACGATACAAATCCTTACACGGGAAATTCGCATTTGTTCCCTTAATCAATCGAAGAATACCCATCATCACTGACGAATATGTGAGCATGGATTTCGGAACAGGTGCACTTAAAGTAACTCCTGCGCATGATCAAAACGACTACCAATTAGGGATAAAATATAAGCTAGAAGTTGTAGATGTTTTCAATGATGATGGGACTATGAGTGAGGAAGCGCAACTCTATATTGGCAAAGACCGGTTTGAAGTGCGAAAGCTGATTAGTAAAGAATTAGAAGAAAAAGGATTTCTTATCAAAACGGATGAATATACGAGTGAGGTAGGCTATAGTGAAAGAACCGATGTGGTAGTAGAGCCTCGTTTGTCTTTACAATGGTGGGTGGACATGAAAAAAATCAGCAGCCCCGCTTTGGCAGCTGTTGAAAATGAAGAGATCAAATTCTACCCTGCTAAATTCAAGAATTTGTATCGACACTGGATGGAGAATATTAAAGACTGGTGTATATCACGGCAACTCTGGTGGGGACATCAAATTCCAGCTTGGTATGACGCAAAGGGCAATATAATTGTAGCTGCAAACAAAGAGGCAGCCATCAAAGCCTACGAAAAAAAATATGGCGCTGCACCAGACCAATTAACGCAAGACGAAGACTGTTTAGATACCTGGTTTTCCTCTTGGCTGTGGCCTTTTGAAGTATTTGAAGGATTGAGCAATCCTGGCAATAAAGCGGCTAGCTACTTCTACCCTACTAATACGTTGGTAACTGCCCCTGAAATCATTTTCTTTTGGGTAGCTCGTATGATTATGGCGGGCTATGAATTCCAAGGAAAAGCCCCCTTCAAAGAAGTATACTTTACAGGGATCGTAAGAGATAAATTAGGAAGAAAAATGAGCAAGAGTTTGGGCAACTCCCCAGACCTACTTGCTTTAATTGAAAAATACGGAGCAGATGCTGTACGTTTTGGCATATTGATTGCATCTCCTGCCGGCAATGATTTACTATGGGATGAGAGCTCGAATGAGCAGGGACTTCACTTCAATAATAAATTATGGAATGCACTTAAATTGATAAAAGGATTTGGAGAACGTGTATCCACTGACGATTCGATAGCCAAACCCAGCTTTGCATTAGAATGGATGCAAAATCGATTAGCACAGGTTCGTATTACATTAGAAGCAGATTTCAAAGAGTTTCGCTTAAGCGAAGCACTAAAAACAATCTACTCGTTGATTTGGGATGATTTTTGTAGCTGGTACTTAGAATGGATTAAACCGGGATTTGAGCAACCGATTCACGCTGAAACTGTAAACAAAACAATTGAAATTTACGAGGAGCTTTTACAGTTGCTACATCCTTTTATGCCTTTTATTACAGAAGAAATTTATCACCAATTGCGAACGCAGTCCAGTGATTTGACTATAAAACAATACGCGCCTATACAATCCCCCTCACTTTCAATTCTGCAAGCGGGTGAACAATTGAAAGAGCTGGTAACCGCCATACGTGATACGCGTAATAAATATCAATTGAAACAAAAAGATCCAATCAAGATTCAGTTAGAATCAAATGATACTTCCTCCATTGAAGCAATAAAGCACATTTTTTCGAAGCAAATTAATGCTGAATCAGTATCCATTGTTCCTTCCTTAGACAGTGACAAGCCCGGCATTACTGTAGTAGTAGGAAAAACAAAAATTTTAATTGAAACAGAAGGTAATCTCTCCTCAGAGGGACAACGCGAAAAACTCTTAAAAGACTTAGCGCACCTCCAGGGTTTTTTACAATCCGTTGAGAAAAAACTTACCAATGAGCGATTTGTTCAAAATGCTAAAAAAGAAGTGTTGGAGCTAGAGCAAAAAAAGAAAAGTGATGCGCTAGAGAAAATCAAATTGGTGGAAGAAAGTTTGGCACGTTTAAGTTGAGCAGCCCATGAAATCCTATCCGCAAATTTTAGTTGCTTGCATTTTTTTGACTAACTACATGCATGTCGTTGCGCAACCC
>CAYFLE010000024.1:0-1245 GCA_964343645.1 uncultured Chitinophaga sp.
TATCCATCATCAAATTCACCTTTCACAATCTGCGTAACATAGTTGAAATTAACTGCAGCTGTTAACTTAGGCGTGATATCAATTGAAGCTAACGTTGTGAACGTATTCTTTTTAAGAGAAGAATTAGGGATCAATCCTTTTTGGTCAATGTTACCAAAAGACATTCTGATGTTTGTATTATCAGTGGCTTTAGAAACACTAACACTGTTGTTCAACATAACACCTGTGTTATAGAAATCACGGGCATTGTTTGGTTGAGGCAACAACTTGGCAGTTGTTCCTGAATATTTGTGTCCATCATACCAAGAATACCAAGGAATGTATTCTTGTCCTACCATACGTGGCCCCCAGCTAGCATCATCAGAATAGTCATGGTAATATTTACCATCTAATCTTTTCCAAGACTCTGGTTGGCCAGGCTGCCAGGTGTATTTCATCAAATCACCTACACCACCACCTGCATAAGAGTTTTGGTAGTTAGGGAGAATGTATACTTTATCGTTTTGTACGCCAAGGTTCACATCTACTCCGATACCTTTTTGACCTTTTTTCGCTTTTTTCAAGGTCATTACAATTGCACCACCCGCTCCTTGAGGACCAAAGATGGCTGCTGCAGCAGGACCTTGTAATACAGTTACGTCTTCGATATCATCTAGGTTGATGTCGTTAGGATTTGGAAGAATTGTACCGTCAACAACATATAAAATGCCCTGACCACCACCAAAACCAGACTCACCACGAAGGCGGATACTACCTGTGCTACCCAATTTTGCAGAAGACTGACTTCTTACCTGGATACCAGATACTTTACCAGCTAATGCGTTATTAAGGTTTGTTTGACGAATAGTATTCAGTTGCTCAGATGTAACCACCTGTGCATTCGTAGAAATATTACGAAGACTTTTACGAATACCATAACCACTGGTTACAACAACTTCACTTCCAGCTGTAACTACGCGTTTAGCTTGGATGCGAACCGTGTTGTCGGCTCCTACAGTGAATTCAGTGATTTCTAAACCTGCTCCAGACACAACTAGAACATCTCCAGTTTTCGCCTGCAAGCGGAAAGTACCGCTGTTGTCAGCAGCTACCCCTGTGCGGGCTCCCTTCAATTGAACAGAAGCGCCTGGAATGGTCGTCCCATTCTCATCCACTACAGTTCCGGTAATCGTGCGGGTCTGACCAAATGCTAATGCAGTGAACAGCATTAACATGGTGAACAGTGATGCGAATTTTCTCATGTTG
>CAYFLE010000024.1:1255-2040 GCA_964343645.1 uncultured Chitinophaga sp.
AAGTCAGCTCGAACTGACTTAAAATAAAACAATTAATACGCAATTGAGACACACAGGTGCCACCAATTGCTGCGGCAAGATAACCTTTTTTTTAACAAAGAGTTAAATTGTCTTATAATTTTTTAACTGACCTAAGTAATGGAGTTTCACGGCAATCTGAAGGGAAAAGCTGATCGTAGAGGCCCGATCACCCTTCTGGTTTTCATAATTTACCCCTAATCGACCTGTAAATCCTCTAATTAATTCATTTTCAACAAATAGTAGGATGTTTTCCCCTTTACCCGTAAACTGACTCAGTTGAAAATTGGAGCCTATTTGAGGGGTGAATGCATAAACAGTTGATTCATAGCTATCTGTATCAAAATATTGGTACCGAAAGTGACAAAAAAACCCTGTTTTTGGCCATTTAAACCGCCAATCCAAAAAAGAAAGAAAGCCATGAGCAGGTCCACCCCCAGAATTTGTGGTTGCCAAGGCTTCAGTCCGAACCGTTAACGTAGATAAATCTGTAAACTTTTTTTGCCATTGGACCCTGAAAACTGATTTTTCAAAGCCCGAAACCAGCTTCATGGGCCCAGGTGCGGTTGAGGCAGTCATGTTTTGATCTTTGACTTCAGATCGGAAAACAATGGAATAGTGAGCGGTTTTGGAGGGTTCGTAAACAAGTTGCAAGAGCCATTCACGGCCTTGAGAAGGACGATTGATTGTATAGCGCAACCAGGGAAACTGGTAGGTGTCCATAAAAAAATGAAGTTGAAGTGCAGGCATGAGTCGGGTGTTAACCA